>JASLDK010000310.1 GCA_030145945.1 Nocardioides sp. | reverse complement strand
TCCACCTGACTGGTCGGCGGTTGACGGCACTCGAACGCCCGAAATCCGGGAAGTCGGTGCCGTGAACCGCCCGGTAGTCAGGTGGACAGCGTGTTACAACTCCCCGCCGCCATGCCGCCCCGGCTCACCCGACGACCAGTGGAACGGACAGGGGGCGCCGGACGTACGGCCCCGGCGCCCACTGCACCGCTGCGTCGTCCACCGCGAACTCCGGGATCCGGGCGAGCAGCTCCTCCAACGCGACGGTGATCTGCATCCGAGCGGCAGCAGCGCCGAGGCAGTGGTGGTGGCCCTGGCTGAAGCTGAGCACCTGACTGGGCCGACGACGTACGTCGAGCGCGTCGGCGTCCGGCCCGTACTTGCGGGGGTCGCGGTTGCCCGCACCGTAGAGCAACAGCACCTTGCGGCCCGCGGGAATCGTCACGTCGTGCAGCACGACCTCGCGGGTCGTCGTCCGGGCCAGACCCTGGACCGGCGAGGTCAGCCGGAGGAACTCCTCGACCGCGTCGGGCACCAACCCCGGCGACGCGACCAGCATCGCCCGTTGCGCAGGCGACTCCGCGAGCAGTTGCACCGCCCCGCCCAAGGCACCGGTCGAGGTGTCGTTGCCGCCGGCCACCATCGTGAAGACGAAGGCGAGGATCTCCAGCAGGTCGATGTCGGCCATCACGAGCTGGGAGACGGTGTCCTCGCCGGGATCGACGCGACGACGCTCCACCAGGTCGGCGAAGTAGGTCATCAGGTCCGCCGTCGCGCTCGCCGCTCCTGCGGCGGCGGCCCCGGGACCACCGGCTGCATTGGCGGACACGATCGCCCCGCTCCACTCGTCGAAGAGCGGCTGGTCCTCGACCGGGACACCGAGGTAGTGACCGACGACGAGGCTCGGCAACGGCTTGAACAGCTCCGCGACCACGTCGCCCCCGCCGACTGCCCGCAGCCTCTCGAGCCGAGCCACCACGAAGGCACGCACCACCGGCTCCAGATCACGGACCTGACGCGGCGTGAACCCGCGGGCCACCAGCCTGCGGAAGGTCGTGTGGACCGGTGGATCGGTCATCACGAAGGGCGGGTTGTCGACGAGCCCGATCCGTTCGAGCTCGTCGTACTCCACCGTCAGGCCGCGGGCGCTGGAGAAGGTCTCGACGTCGACGGCGGCAGTCAGCACGTCGGCATGACGCGACAGGACGAAGAAGTCCCGCTCCGGACGGCCGGCGGGCACGACGTGGTGGACCGGGTCCTCGTCCCGAAGCCAGGCGTACGACGCCCAGGGGCTGCGCCACGCCTCGCCGCCACCCGGCAGATATCCCTGGGACAACTCCGCAACCATGCCCCGACTCTGGGACCAGCGGGCGGATCTGTCCACCACGCGTCTCGTCGTACCTGACGTTTCTGTCGTCCGCAGCGCGGATCCGCAGCAGATCCGTCAGGTGCGATGAGTTCCGGTGTCGGTGCCGGTCTCTAGTGTCCTGAGCCGGGACCAGACGCAACGAAGGACGAGGGGCAAGGCATGAGCGAGGCGATGATCCGCGCGACCGGACTGGTCAAGCGCTACAAGGAGGTCGAGGCGCTGGCCGGTCTCGACCTGAGCGTGCCGGAGGGCAAGGTGCTGGCGCTGCTGGGGCCCAACGGCGCGGGCAAGACGACGGCGGTGCGGTGTCTGACGACGCTGCTCAAGCCCGACAGCGGCACCGCCCACGTTGCCGGCATCGACGTGATCAACGATCCCGCGGCGGCCAAGGCAAAGATGGGCCTGTCGGGGCAGTACGCCGCGGTCGACGAGCACCTGACGGCGTACGAGAACCTGGTCATGATCGGGCGGCTCTATCACCTGGGTCGGGGACCGGCGCGCCAGCGGGCACACGATCTGTTGGAGCGCTTCGACCTGACCGAGTTCGCCAACCGGCCGACGAAGACCTATTCGGGTGGGCAGCGGCGACGCCTGGACCTCGCCTGTGCCCTGGTCGCCGCGCCGCCGGTGATCGTGCTCGACGAGCCGACGACCGGTCTCGACCCGCGCAGCCGCCAACTGATGTGGGACGTGATCCGTGAGCTCGTCAGTGACGGCGCGACGCTGCTGCTGACCACGCAATACCTCGAGGAGGCCGACGTGCTCGCCGACGACATCGTCGTCATCGACCACGGTCGCCAGATCGCGCACGGCACCGCCGACGAGCTGAAGGCGCAGACGGGCGGCCAGCGGATCGAGGTCGTGCTGACCAACCCTGCCGACACCGACACGGCCTCGCGGATCCTCAACGAGGTCGCGGTCGGCGAGGTCACCGTCTCCGGCGGTGGCCGTGAGATCGGCGCCGCGGTGGGCGACGAGGCCGCCGGCGACCTGCTGCGCGTGCTCCAGTCCTTCGAGCGGGAGGCGGTCAAGGTCCTCGACGTCGGGCTGCGCCGTCCGACGCTCGACGACGTCTTCCTCAGCCTGACCGGCCACGAGAGCACCGACGACACCCAGGCCACGACGCAGAACGAGGAGGCAGGTCGATGAGCACCATGACGCAGGCGGTCAGCGACGGCTGGGTGGTCGCCCAGCGCAACCTGATCAAGATCAAGCGGGTCCCGGAGATCCTGGTCTTCGTCCTGGTCAGCCCGATCATGTTCGTGCTGCTGTTCGCGTTCGTCTTCGGCGGCGCGATCGACGTGCCGGGCGTCAACTACCGCGAGTGGCTGATCGCCGGCATCTTCGGCCAGACCATCGTGTTCGGTGCGACCTTCACCGGCGCCGGGCTCGCGGAGGACATGCAGAAGGGCATCATCGACCGGTTCCGGTCGTTGCCCATGTCCAACAGTGCCGTCCTGGTGGGGCGTACGACGTCCGACGTGGTCTACAACGTGCTCTCGCTGATCATCATGGCGCTGACCGGACTCCTCGTCGGCTGGCGGATCCGCGACGGCTTCGTTGACGCGATCGCCGGCTTCGCGCTGCTGTTGCTGTTCGGCTATGCGATCAGCTGGGTGATGGCGTGGGTCGGGCTGATGGTGCCGAGCGTCGAGGTGATCAACAATGCGTCGTTCATCGTGATCATGCCGCTGACCTTCGTCTCCAACGCGTTCGTGCCGACCAAGGACTTCAACAAGGTGCTGAAGCCGGTGGTCGAGTGGAACCCGGTCTCCGCAGTCACCCAGGCCAGTCGCGACCTGTTCGGCAACACCGGCCTCGGGGCGGGCTCGGACGCCTGGTCACTGCAGCATCCCGTGGCCTACACACTGATCTGGGTGGTGGGGATCATCGCGGTGTTCGCACCGCTGTCGGTCCGGCAATACCGGCTGACCACCAGCCGCTGACCACCCCTTGACGGGACCTGCGTCGCGCCCGATGTCCCCACGACAAGGGCGCGACGCAGGAGTCTCTTCCCCGCGGCGGGAGGCTCAGCGCACCCGCTTCCCGGCACTGACCACGCTGACACCGGCGTACCCGCCCCGGGTCCCCGTGACCCGGACGCTGATCCGCTTGCCGCGGTCCCTGGCCCGCAGCTGGTACGCCGCCCCGGTGGCCCTGGCGATGGGCCTGCCGTTGCGCAGCCACTGGTAGGTCAGCGCCACGGGCGCCGGGCTCCACACCCCGGCCGCCACCCGGAGTCGACGTCCCACTCGCGCCTTGCCGGTGAGGTGCGGTGTGACGGCCGCGATGGTCCCGGACACGCTGCCCGAGGGCGTGTCTTTCGTCGGCGGAACGACCACCGGCGGCGGTGCGGTGACGGTGACCGTGACGGTCGCCTGGTTCGAGTCCTGGTTGATCTCGTCGACGATCGTGTACCAGAACGTGACGATGCCGACGTAGCCCGCGTCCGGGGTCAGCGTGAAGCCCCCGTCGGCGGTGTAGGTCAGCTTCGCGTGCTGCGGGATCGACCAGCTGGCGGTCTTGAGCGCGCCGTTCTCGGCATCGGTGTCGTTGGCGAGCACCCCTTGGGCGGCAGGCACCACGAGCGGCACGCCGGAGAAGGCCTGGTAGCTGTCGGCCACCGCGACCGGCGCGTCGTTGAGCACCTTGATCGTGATCGTGCCGGTGTTGCTGACGGCGCCCTTGGGGTCCTTGCAGGTGTAGGTCACCGTCTCGGTGCCGTGCCACCCGGCGGTCGGCTGGTAGGTGAAGGCGCCGGTCGCGAGGTCGACGTCGGTGAAGGTGCCGTGCTGGGGGACACCGAAGGAGACGACGTCGAGGCCGTCGTTCTCGAAGTCGGTGTCATTCGCGAGGACCCCGCCGGCGGCGTCCACCACCAGGGTCTGGCCCTGGTGGATCGCATAGGCGTCGTCCTTGGCGACCGGTGCCTGGTTGACCTGGGGCGGTACGACGGTGACGTGGACGTACGCCCAGTTGCTGGTGTTGCCGTCGGCGTCGGTGAGCCGATAGCCGAACAGATCCGGCCCGGTGTAGCCGGCGTTGGGCGTGTAGGTCACCGTCTTCGCGGCGTAGTCCGTCAGCGCGGTGCCGTGCCCTCCGGGCAGCACGTTGCTGATGTCGAAGGCGGAGTCGACATCGGAGTCGTTCGCCGTCAGGGTCGCGAACGGCACGACGATCTGGCCGTCCTTGGCGACCTGGATCGCGTCGTCGGCCGCCACGGGCGGCATGGTCTTGACGGTGAGGGAGACGGTGGCGTTGGCCGACGTCAGTCCCTCGGAGTCACGGGCCTGGTACTGGAAGGAGTCGGGGCCGACGTACCCGGCCTGCGGGGTGTAGGTCCACGTCCCGGCCGCCGCCTTGAAGTTGCTGAGCGTGCCGTGGCTGGGCTGGCTGACCCAGCCGACCTCGATGTACGCCGAGTCGGCGTCGGTGTCATTGGCCAGGACGCCGGTCGCCTTGGTCATGACCAGGCTGCCGTTCTTGGGGACGACGTAGGAGTCGGGGTTGGCGACCGGCGCCTTCGGCGGACCCTGGTCGGTGATCGTGATGGTGAGCACCTGCCGGCTGGCGTTGACGCCGTCCGAGACGGTGTAGACGAAGCGTCGGGTCCCGACGAAGTTGGTCGGCGGCGTGTAGACCCAGGTCGTCGGCGTGATCCAGGTCGTGTTGGTGAGATCCTCGCCGGGCAGCAGGCCGCCCTCCGCGACGATCGTGGTCATCGACATCGCCGCGCCCTCGGGGTCGGTGTCGTTGGCGAGCAGGTCGGACCCGAGGTCCGCGACCATCCTCTTGAGCCCCTTGGCGGCCGCCAGGGTGTCGGGCTGGGGGACGACAGGGGCGTTGCCCGGCTTGCCCCAGGTGATCTGCAGGGTGAGCCAGTCACTGATGTTGGTGCCGTCGGTCAGCTTGTAGGTCAAGGACCCGTTGCCGCCACCGCCGACGGCGGTGATCGTGGTGACGCAGGTGATCGGGTCGTAGGCGACCGTCCAGGCGTTGGGACCGATCGCCGACACCGAGATCGGGTCGTTCTGCGGATCGGTCGCACCCGCACAGAGGTCGACGGTCAACGGCGTGGAGTTCGGCGTGGTCAGGTAGCGGATCGGTGCGGTCGGGGCCGCGGCCGGGTCGGCGTACGCCGTGCCCGGGACGAGGGCGAGCAGCGCCGTCGCGAGGGCGGTGATGATGGCTGCGCCGAGAACCCGCAGCGGCGCCCAGGGGGAAGAAAGGGCGGACATCAGCGCACCCGCTTCGCGGCGCTGACCAGACTGACGGCGTCGTACCCGTTGAGGGTGCCGGTGACCCGCACGCTGATCCGCTTGCGCCGGTCCTTGGCCCGCAGCTTGTACGACGACCCGGTTGCGCCCGCGATCGGCCTGCCGTTGCGCAACCACTGGTAGGTCAGCGCTGGTGATGGACTCCACGCGCCCGTGACCGCCCCGAGGCGACGTCCGACCTTCGCCTTCCCCGCGAGCCCGGGAGGTGTCGCGGTCAGGGTGCCCGCGGCGACGACCACCTCGGCGCTGGTCCGCTCGGCGCCGGCATAGCCGGTGCGCGCACCCGTCACCCGCACGCTGAGCCGGTGGCCGACGTCGCCGACCACGGGCGCGTACGTCGTGGCGGTGGCGCCCGGGATCGGCGTACCGTCGCGCAGCCAGGCGTAGCCGAGGTCGACCTTCCCGGGCCCCCACGACCCGGGCTGGGCGGTGAGGGAACCACCGGGACGGGCCGGACCGGCGATGGTCGGGGTGCCGGGCGTCAACGTCCCCGTCGCGACCGTGATGGTGACGGTGGCGTTCTCGGACAGTTGCCAGGCGTCGTCACGGACGTTGTAGACGAAGGTGTCGACACCCGTGAAGCCGGCGTCGGGCGTGTAGGTGAAGCTGCCGTCGGTGTTCGCCTCGACCGCGCCGTGCGGCGGATCGGCCAGGTAGCTCTCGACCTGCAACGGCAGACCTTCCGGATCGATGTCGTTGGCGAGCAGTCCACTCGCAGCCGGCACCACCAGAGGCACGCCGGGTACGGCGTCGTACGCGTCATCGACGGGGGTCGGGCGGTCGTTGCGGACGGTGATCGTGACGGTCGCCGGCGCGGAGACCGCACCCGCCGAGTCCTTGACGGTGTAGGTGAACG
>JASLDK010000299.1 GCA_030145945.1 Nocardioides sp. | reverse complement strand
CTCGTAGAGCTCCTTCTCGGAGCAGGAGGCGATGTCGATGCCCTCGATCACGATGGAGCCCTCGTCGGGCTTGATCAGGCCGATCAGCGCCTTCAGGAAGACGGACTTGCCGGTTCCGGACGGGCCGAGCATCACCGAGATCTCGCCCGCGGGCAGGGTCAGGGAGACGCCCTTCCAGATGAGCTGCTTGCCGAACTGCTTGGTCAGGTTCGTGACTGCAACGTCGACGCCCATGTTGACCCTCTTCCTGATCTGGTGCCCATCAATGTTCCCGCAACCTCCACAACGTGGAGACCCCGCGCACGTTACGCCGCTTTCGTGGCGCGCGTCACCCGAGACGTGAGCAAACATACTGGTTAGTAGCCATTTGCATCACGAACTGTCCGAAATGCGATGCGCCCACGAAAACGCACGAGGCGGGCCCCCCGAAGGGACCCGCCTCGCGTTGAGCAATCAGGCCGACAGCGTGTCGGCCAGTCTCACTTGAGGGTGACGGTGGCGCCGGCGCCCTCGAGGGACTCCTTGGCCTTGTCAGCCGTCTCCTTGTTGACCTTCTCGAGGATCGCCTTCGGGGCGCCCTCGACGAGGTCCTTGGCCTCCTTGAGACCGAGGGAGGTCAGCGCGCGGACCTCCTTGATGACGTTGATCTTCTTGTCGCCAGCGGCCTCGAGGATGACGTCGAACTCGTCCTGAGCAGCGGCCTCCTCGCCACCCGCGGCACCGCCGGCGGCGGGAGCAGCGGCAACGGCAACGGGGGCAGCGGCGGTGACGCCGAAGGTCTCCTCGAACTGCTTCACGAACTCGGAGAGCTCGATGAGGGTCATCTCCTTGAACGCGTCGAGGAGCTCGTCGGTGGTGAGCTTCGCCATGGTGGCGGTTCCTTTCTCAGTTGGTCCGCTCGCGATCGCTGCGGGCGGGCCGGGGTTTCAGGTGGTGTACGTCGGCCTGTGGTCAGGCGTCGGTCGGCTCGGCGGCCTCGTCGGCAGCAGCCTCCGAAGACTCCTCGGCCGGGGCCTCGGTGGTCTCGTCGGCGGCGGCTTCCTCAGCAGCCGGAGCCTCCTCGGCGGCGGCCGGCGTACCAGCACCACCTGCGAGGATCGAGGGGTCCTCCTGCGCCTTGGCCTCCAGGGCGCCGGCGAGCCGGGCAGCCTGGGCGAGCGGGGCGTTGAGGAGGTAGACGGCCTGGCTGAGCGACGCGAGCATTGCGCCCGCCAGCTTGCCCAGGAGCACCTCACGCGACTCGAGATCGGCCAGCTTGGCGATCTCCTTCGCGTCGAGGAGCGCACCGTCGAGAACGCCACCCTTGATCACAAGGGCGGGGTTCGCCTTGGCAAAGTCACGCAGACCCTTGGCGGCCTCGACGACGTCGCCCTTGATGAAGGCGATGGCGGTCGGACCGGTGAGGAGCTCGTCGAAGCCCTCGATGCCCGCCTCCGAAGCGGCGAGCTTGGCCAGCGTGTTCTTGACCACGGCGTAGTTGGCGTTCGCACCGAGGGAGCGGCGCAGGTTCTGCAGCTCCTTGACGGTGAGACCGCGGTACTCGGTCAGCACAGCGCCTGCGGACTCGCTGAAGGACTCAGCGATCTCCGCGACGGCGGCCTGCTTGTCTGCCCGCGCCATGGGTCTCCTTCCGGATGGAAGACCACCGATCCCGGACCCGCAAATGACAGACGCCCCGAGCGCAGGCACTCAGGGCGTGGACCTCGCGCTCAAAGCGCTCGGTTCGAACTCTGATCCCCTGCGCAGGCCGTCCGCGTCTCCGCGGAACCTTCGGTCAGGGCTCGGAGCCCGGACAACCGGCGGTCTAAAGGTTTCGTCGACAAAGGTACGGCGGCGCGTGAGCCGATACCAAATCGCGGTGGGCCGCCCCTGTGGGGCACGATTGACCTCGTGACCACCTCGACGCCGCTGTCCGCCCTGTCCGCCGACGACCTCGCCGCGCGCCTGACGACGGTGCGCGGCGCCTACGAGGACCTCAAGGCCCGCGGGCTCAAGCTCGACCTCACCCGCGGAAAGCCGGGCGCCGACCAGCTCGACCTGTCCGACGACCTGCTCGGCCTGCCCTCGTCGTACCGCGATCGTTCGGGCACCGATGTCCGCAACTACGGCGGTCTGGACGGACTCGTCGAGTTGCGCGAGATCTTCGCTGACCTGCTCGGTGTCGAGGTCGACCAGGTGGTCGCAGGCGGGAACTCGAGCCTGACGATGATGCACCAGGTGCTGTCCTGGATGCTGCTCAAGGGCGGTCCCGACTCGCCGCAGCCGTGGATGGCCGAGGAGAAGGTCAAGTTCATCTGCCCGGTCCCTGGCTATGACCGTCACTTCACGATGCTCGCCGAGCTGGGCTTCGAGATGGTGACGGTCCCGATGAACGCCGACGGCCCCGACGTGGAGGCCGTCCGCGCTCTCGTCGCCGACGACGCCAGCATCAAGGGCATGTGGATCGTGCCGACGTATGCGAACCCGACGGGTTCGGTCGTCTCTCCCGAGGTCGCCGAGGCGCTGGTCGCGATGCCGACCGCTGCGCCGGACTTCCGGATCCTGTGGGACAACGCCTACGCCGTCCACCACCTCACCGAGGACGAGGTCGACAGCGCTGACATCCTCTCGCTCGCCGTCGCGGCCGGGAACCCGAACCGGCCGATCATGTTTGCGTCCACCTCGAAGATCACCTACGCCGGCGCAGGCGTCTCCGCGCTCGCTGCCTCTGCCGACAACAAGGCGTGGTTCCTGCAGCGCCTCGGCTTCGCCGCGATCGGCCCGGACAAGGTCAACCACCTGCGCCACGTCGAGTTCTTCGGCGACGCCGACGGCGTGCGCACCCACATGCGCAAGCATCGCGACCTGATCGCACCGAAGTTCGCGGCCGTCGAGGAGGCGCTCTCGGCCCGGCTCAGCGGTCTCGGTATCGCCGAGTGGACCGCGCCGACCGGGGGCTATTTCGTCAACCTCGACGTCGTCGACGGTACGGCGACCCGTGTGGTCGAGCTCGCCAAGGAGGCTGGCATCGTGCTCACGCCCGCCGGCTCGGCCTTCCCGCACGGCAACGACCCGCGCGACCGCAACATCCGCCTGGCGCCGACCTTCCCGAACCTCGATGAGGTCGAGGTCGCGATGGCGGGCGTCGCACTGTGCGTCGAGCTCGCTGCCCTGGAGAAGCTCACCGCCTGAACGGCGAGAGCCTCACGGTGGTCAGGGGACCGATGTCGAGCGGTGGCGCACCGGGCGAGTCCTCAGCCAGTCGCGCTGGTACGGCGACGGGCACCTGACCTCGCGCGAGCTGGAGCACGAGCAGTGAGACGTGCTCGGACGAGGCGCCAGCCAGCTCGCCCGTCCACTCCAGGTCACTGCTCGCTCGCTCTCCCGGCGCCAAGCGGACCGGACCATCCGTGGAACCGGAGCTTCCCGGGCCGATCTCGTTGACGAAGGTCGTGCCCCAAGCACCACGGGCACCGAGGCCGGGCACGCCCTCCACCACACACGTGTCATCACCGCTGTTGCGGACAACGATGCGGCTGTAGCGGTGGCCGGCCGCTTGGTCGTATCCCTCGAGCGTGACCGCGACGTGCTCGGCGGCGCAGTGGCCGGGCCCGGACGCGGTGGCCCGGGTGCGCAGCAGAGCGGTGAGCGCCACGGCGTCGAGCTGGTTGTCAGGAGTCGGCGGCTCGCCGTCGGGGCTCTCGTCCCAGCCGGGGGCCAACTCCTCGTGCCCCGGCACGGCGGTCGTGGCCGAAGGCTCCGTGATCGGTGTGTGCGTGGACTGTGCCGACCGCCCGGTTTCGACACCAGTCCCGGACTCGGCCGAACAGGCGGCAAGGCCCGGGACCATGACCACGAACGCGAGCGAACCAGCGAGACGTCTCACGCCGCACACCCTAGGTCGTGTCCGCCGAAGACACCGCAAATGCGCGACGCCCGCTACTCCCAGGGGAGCAGCGGGCGTCGTACTGACTGGAGCCTGAATCAGGACTCGTCCTCGACCGCGACGTTCTTGACGCGGTTGGGGTCGACCTGGACGCCGGGGCCCATGGTCGTGGAGACGGTGACCTTCTTCAGGTAGCGACCCTTGGAGCTGGCCGGCTTGAGCCGCAGCACCTCGTCGAGGGCGGCAGCGTAGTTCTCCGCGAGCTGGGTCTCGGAGAAGGACGCCTTGCCGACGATGAAGTGCAGGTTGGCGTGGCGGTCGACGCGGAACTCGATCTTTCCGCCCTTGATGTCGGTCACGGCCTTCGCCGGGTCCGGCGTGACGGTGCCGACCTTGGGGTTAGGCATGAGGCCGCGGGGGCCGAGCACACGGCCCAGTCGGCCGACCTTGCCCATCAGGTCCGGGGTGGCGACGACAGCGTCGAAGTCGGTCCAGCCGCCGGCGACCTTGTCGATCAGCTCGTCGCTGCCGACGAAGTCGGCGCCGGCCTCGCGGGCGGCGTCGGCCTTGTCACCGTTCGCGAACACGAGGACGCGGGCGGTCTTGCCGGTGCCGTGGGGCAGGTTGACGGTGCCGCGGACCATCTGGTCGGCCTTGCGCGGGTCGACACCCAGGCGCATGACGACGTCGACGGTCTCGTCGAACTTCTTCTTGCTGGCGGCCTTGGCGATCTTGATCGCGGCCAGCGGCGCGTAGGGCTCGTTCTTGTCGAACGTCTCGGCAGCCGCGCGGTAGGTCTTGCTGCGCTGCATGGTGGTTCCTTAAGTTGAAGAGGAGATGTGGTCAGCGGGCCAGCGCG
>JASLDK010000255.1 GCA_030145945.1 Nocardioides sp. | reverse complement strand
GGCGTTCTGGCTCGTCGCGGGTGGGCGTTTACATCGGCGTGTGGACAGCCGGCGAGACGCTCGGCCTGGCGCTCGGGCCCGGGTTGTTCGCCGTCGTGCTGGCGCTCGGCTCCTACCGGTCCAGCAGCACCGGCGACCTCGTTCAGCCCGACTCGGCGGTGACTGCGATCACGCTCGGGTTCTCGGTTCTGCCGGCGTTGCTGACGCTGGTCAGTCTGTGGTGGTTGCGCGGCTACGCGCTCGACGAGGAGGAGGTCGATCGTGACGCCTGACGACATCAGAGCCCGCCTGGCGGCCATGCAGCAGGTCGACCTGCCCGTGCACGGCGGCCGCACCCTCGCCTATGTGTACGACGCGGGGCTGGCCGAGGTCGATGCGCTGGCCCGCGAGGCGGTCGCCGCCTTCGCCGGCAGCAACGGCCTCGACCCGACGGCCTTTCCCAGCCTGTTGTCGATGGAGAACGACCTCGTCGCATTCGCCGCCTCGTTGGTCGACGGCCCGGACACGATGGTGGGGACGCTGACCTCCGGCGGCACCGAGTCGTGTCTGCTGGCCGTCCTGGGCGCCCGTGACTCCCGGCCCGACGTGACCTCGCCGTCGATCGTCGTGCCGGACACCGTGCATGCCGCCTTCCACAAGGCCGGGCACTACTTCGGCGTCAGGGTGGTGGTCGTGCCGACCGGATCCGACCATCGCGCCGACGTGGCCGCGATGACGGCGGCCATCGACGAGAGCACCGTCCTCGTGGTGGCCAGCGCGCCGTCGTACGCCCACGGCGTGGTGGACCCGATCCCCGAGATCGCCGCTGCTGCCGCGGCTCGTGGGGTGCGGTGCCATGTCGACTCGTGCATCGGCGGCTGGGTGCTGCCCTACGCCGCGCGCCTCGGTCGAGCAGTGACCCCGTGGACCTTCGCGGTGGAGGGCGTCACGTCGATCTCGATGGACCTGCACAAGTACGCCTACGCCCCGAAGGGTGCGTCCCTGCTGCTGCATCGCACGCCGGCGCTGCGTCGGCCGCAGTACTTCGCCGAGGCGGGCTGGCCCGGTTACACGATGCTCAACGCGACCCTGCAGTCGACGCGGTCGGGCGGGCCGACCGCCGGCGCATGGGCCACGGTGCAGGCGATCGGCCACGACGGCTATCTCCGGTTGACCGCGCAGGCGCTCGAGGCGACCGACACCATCGCGAGCGGAATCGCCTCATTGGAGGGGCTTTCGCTCGTCGCCACCCCCGACTCGACGTTGGTGGCAGCCGTCGCCGACGGTCCGCTCGACGTGTTCACCGTGTGCGACGAGATGGCCGAGCGCGGTTGGTTCGTCCAACCCCAGTTGTCGTACGGCGACCAGCCGCCGTCGCTGCACGTCGCGATCAGCGCAGCCACCGATCCCGCCGCCTTCCTCACCGCGCTCGCCTCCTCGATGCAGGCCGCGATCGCGCTGGGACCGGTGCCGGTCGACCCGGGGGTGGCGGACCTGCTGCGCACCCTCGATGCCGCCACCCTCGGCGACGCGGAGTTCGACCTGCTGCTCGAGGCCGGCGGACTGGCCGGCGACGACGGAGGACTCGGGCTGCCGGACCGGATGGCCCCCGTCAACGCACTGCTCGACGTCGCTCCGCCGGCGCTGCGGGAGGCCGTCCTGGTGGCTTTCCTCGACCGCCTGGCCCGTCCCGCCGCGGACATCGACGACTGACGATCGCCGTCGACCTCTAGTCCCAAAGGACTAGAGGTCGCGAGCCGCGCTCCCGATCCCGGGACCCTTGTCGCAGGCATAGATTTCTGATCACCGACGCGGACCTCGAAGCCCGCTGGAGGGAGCCCCACCGGTCCCGGCACCCCATTGCCGGCGTGCCACCGGAGGACCAGAGGCTCGAGATCCGCGTCGGAGCTGGACCAGCGCCATGGTTACGTCCCCCGGAGGGAGGGGGACGTCGCTGCGGCGTACCGGTCCGAACCGAAGCAGCACCACGGCCGATCTCGGAGGGACGGTCTGGGGGGACCGAGCCACCTTCGGGTGGCCTAGAGTTCGGCCGTGGGTGCTCTTCAGGGTCTCGTCGATCAAGGCCTGATGGCCGCCGACTGGGCCGAGGCCCTCGCACCGGTCGATGACCGCGTCGCCGCACTGGGCCAGTTCTTGCGCGACGAACTCGCTGCCGGTCGCGGCTACCTGCCCGCCGGCGACAACGTCTTCCGCGCGTTTCGACGCCCGCTCGGCGACGTACGCGTGCTGGTCGTGGGCCAAGACCCCTACCCGACGCCGGGTCACCCGATCGGGCTCAGCTTCGCGGTCGACCGGGAGGTCCGCCCGATCCCCCGCAGCCTGCAGAACATCTATCAGGAGCTGGCCAACGATGTCGGCTTCACCTCCCCCGGCCACGGCGACCTGACCGCTTGGGCCGATCAGGGCGTGATGTTGCTCAACCGCGTGCTGACCGTCCGTCCCGGCGATGCCGGATCCCACCGGGGACAGGGCTGGGAGCACGTCACGGCGTGCGCCATCCAGGCGTTGGTACGCCGAGCAGAGGCCGGCGCGCCGATGGCCGCGATCCTGTGGGGTCGCGACGCCCAGACCCTCACGGCACATCTTGGTCCCATTCCGTCAGTCGAGTCTCCCCACCCGTCTCCGCTGTCCGCCTCCCGCGGGTTCTTCGGGTCACGTCCCTTCAGTCGGGTGAACCAGTTGTTGGGCGAACGCGGCGCTGCGCCGGTGGACTGGTCGCTGCCGGCCTGATCGGGCGCCAGCGCGCAGTGGCGTTTCCGGCTCGGAAGCAACGGGAACATCCCCCACGTGTACGAGCCCTACCAGCCCGATGGCACTCCCCACCCGGAGCCCGTCGAGCAGAGCGATCACGGCGGCCCGGCTGCCGCGAGCGGCGAATGCCCCTGCGTTGCGGGCGGGCGCTCATGCGAAGC
>JASLDK010000252.1 GCA_030145945.1 Nocardioides sp. | reverse complement strand
CCTTCGCATTCAGTGTCGCCTGCACGGTCCCAGCGAGGCTGGCGTCGATGCCGAAGCTGACCTTGCCCTTCTTGAGGGTCGGCGTGCCGGTGAAGGCTGCCTTGAGGACAGGGGCATTCGGTACGACGAACACGCCGGTCTTGCCGTCGCTGGTGCGCTTGCCGATGCCCACGACGTACGCCGAACTCACGTCGTAGTCGCCCTGATAGATGCTCGTGTAGAACCGGGTGAGGCCGGCTGTCGCGAAGTCGAGGACCGGGTACGTTGCCCAGGAGCCGTTGGCGCCGCCGGTCGAGCGGGCAGCGGTGAAGCCGGTCTCGCCGGAGTTCATCCACAGTGCGGTGAAGGCGCCCGGGGCGCCGGGCGTGCTGCGGAGCTCGAGGTGGTCGCGCGGGTCGGCTCCGAGGATCCGCTCGGCGCCGAGGTTGCCGGCCGCGTCGAAGGCCCGCACCCGCACCTTCTTGACTCCCGATCCGCAGCCGTCGGACGCAACCTCGCCGACCACGCCACCCGATGTGTCACCGGCCAGCGCGATGCCGTAACCGCAGCCGAAGGCGTGCACGTCCTGTTCCTGTCCTGCGGTGTATCCGGGGTGCAGCCAGATCCCGTCGCTGTTGTCGAAGCCGAACACCGGGGTGGCGGCGGGCCCGACGGGAACCAGGCCGGTCTGGAGCCGGCTGAGCAGGCGGTTGGTCAGATCCGTGGCATTGGCGGACGCCTGCACGGCATAGCCGGCCGGGACGTGGACGTGATAGGCCTCGATGCCGCCGACGGTCGCGTAGAAACCGCCCGCGCCGTCGGGGGAGGCCTGACCCGCGAACTGGATGCTGCTGAACCTGACGGGATCGGTCCAGGTCGTCCCGTCCGTCGAGGTCCAGACATACCCGCCGTACGTCGCATTGCCGTCCGCCGAACTCGACGCTCCCGCCGTCAGCAGGATCTTGCCGGTGGCGGCATCCCACACGAGATAGGGAGCGTCGATCCGGTCCAACGTGTAGGTGTTCCACGTGGTCGGCAGATTCACCTGCAGCCATCCGGACATCGACGGCTTGTGGGTGCGCAGGACCACGGACTCGAGGCCGCCCGCCTTGTCGTTCCACGCCGTGACCGTGGTTCCCGACGGCATGGTCAGGATGGCGACGTCCTCGAACGTGTGGCCCGTGGCCTGGGTGGCGAGGAACTCGATCTGGTTGGAGGCGTGGGCCGGCTCGGGGGGAAGGGCGCCGAGCGCGGTCAGCGCAAGCCCGGCGGTGGCCGCCAGACTGATCAGTGTTCGGCGTACCGAACGCCGGTGGGTGAGGGTGGTGCGGGGCATGACGGTCGTCTCCTGACCTGGAGCAGGGATGTGGACTCCCCAGCGTCGGTCTGCGGCTCCCGCTCCCGACACCGTGCTAGCACCACATTCGGCTCCGGGCGGGCCCTGACTTCCCGACACCGACGACTTGCACCGATGTAGTTCGAGGCGGCCTTTGGCGGCCTGGTCAAGCCGACACGCCGAGCCTCAAAAGTTTCAGTGATGATTCTCTTCCCCATCAGTCACATCAGGCCCTATTCTCACGCACGTAGCGTCTGATGGATCGCAGCTGGGGAAGGCGGCGACCTCGGACGCAGAAAGCGTGGTTGTCATGGCTCCCTCGTCGCGCGAGCGCACCGAGTCCCTTCCGGACCCCAAGTTCTTGACCATTGCCGAGGTCGCTGCAGTCATGCGCGTCTCGAAGATGACCGTCTACCGCCTCGTCCACAACGGCGAACTGCCCGCCGTCCGCGTCGGTCGCTCCTTCCGGGTCACCGAGAAAGAGGTCGACGCCTACCTCCAGAAGTCTTTCTACTCTGCTGGATAGCCGAGCGGCTGGTCACTGGTTGACACGCCTCGCAGCGTGATGCTCGTCCCATCTCCCGTCCAGATTCACGGTGCTCTCGCGGTGCCGGATAGGCTGACGGTGCCCCGGGGTTTCCCGGAGCGTCATACGTCACGCCGTGTGCTCCAGCGCTCGGCGCTCTGGAGAGGTTCCACGTGGGTTCTGTCATCAAGAAGCGCCGCAAGCGCATGGCGAAGAAGAAGCACCGCAAGCTGCTGAAGAAGACGCGCGTTCAGCGCCGCAAGCTCGGCAAGTGAGTCGCGCGAGCCAATAGCTCGCTGCCAGAGCCGGCGCACGCGCGGTGCGCCGGCCTGACCCGAGGAGCCGGTGGAGATGGGCGACGGACGCACAGTTCTGGTCACAGGGGTCTCTCGAGACCTCGGCCGCACTCTTGCGCGCACCCTGGCCACTGACCCCGGGATCGACCGGGTCATCGGTGTCGACGTCATCCCCCCGCGGGGTGACCTCGGCGACGTCACCTTCGTGCGTGCCGACATCCGCAACCCGGTGATCGCGAAGGTCATCGCGAAGGAGGACGTCGACACCGTCGTCCACATGAGCGTGATCGCGACCCCTGGCTCCGCCGGCGCACGCGGCACCATGAAGGAACTCAACGTCATCGGGACGATGCAGCTCCTCGCCGCCTGCCAGAAGGCCGAAGGGGTGCGCTCGCTGGTCGTCAAGTCGTCGACGACGGCGTACGGCGCCAGCAGCCGCGACCCTGCGATGTTCACCGAGGACATGGAGCCGCGGCGCCCTGCCCGCACCGGCTATGCCAAGGACGTCGCCGAGGTCGAGCGCTACGTCCGCGGTTTCGCGCGCCGTCGTCCGGACGTCGCGGTGACGATGCTGCGCTGCGCCAACGTGATCGGCCCGAGCGTGGTGAGCCCGGTCGCGTCCTACTTCCGGCTGCCGGTCATCCCGACGGTGCTCGGGTTCGACCCACGCCTGCAGTTCCTGCACGAGTCCGACCTCCACCGGGTGCTGCGTCACGCCGTGCGCGAGGAGAAGGCCGGCACCTTCAACATCGCCGGCGACGGACTGCTGATGCTCTCCCAGGCCCTGCGCCGCGCCGGACGCGCGACCGTTCCCGTGCCCGGGTTCGCGTTCGGCGGCCTCAGCTCCGCCCTCAAGCCCGTACGACGAGCCGACCTGTCGCCTGAGTTGGTGGCCTTCTTGACCTACGGTCGAGGGGTCGACACCACCCGGATGCGCTCCGAGCTCGGCTTCGAGCCGAAGTACTCCACCGCCTCGGCCTTCGCCGAGTTCGCCGCGACCCTCCCGCCCCGTGCCCGCCGCACCGAGCGTGTGATCGGCTCGCTGGCCGAGCGGTTCCCCGCGGTCGACGGTGACCGACCCGCCCAGCTCACCCTCGCTGGAGGCTCCGATGACTGACGCCGAGATCATCCCGATCGGGACCCGCGGTCAGCCCGGCCGCGGTGCCGGCAAACGGCCCTCCGCCGCTGCGCGCAGCCTCGCGCCCAAGAGCGCGACGCCCCGCAACACCGCCGCGAAGCCGGACGCTGCGAAGGCTGCTGCTCCCCAGCCCGTTGGCCCCGTGAAGCCGGCTGCCGCCAAGCCCGCGCCGAAGCCGGTCGCGCCCGTCCCGGACACCGCGCCGGTGATCGAGACTGCTTCGCTGCTCGACGCGCCCGCCGGCGTACCCACTGCTGTTCGCGCTGCTCGCACCGAGGAGCGTGGTCTGAGTCCGCTCGCCGGGATCCCGGTCGGGGACTGGCTGGCTGCCTTCCAGCACGCCAGCAAGGAGCTCTTCGGTGACCAGTGGGAGCCACAGTTGGCGCGCTTCCTGGCGTTCCTGCGTCGCCGGATCACCGGCGACTACGAGGTCGACGAATACGGCTTCGACGCCGAAGTGACGCAGCACTTCTTCATGACGGCGCTGCGACCGGTCGCGCAGAAGTGGTTCCGGATCGAGGTCCGGGGCATCGAGAACATCCCCACGGACGGGGGAGCGCTCGTCGTCTCCAACCACTCCGGCACCATTCCCGTCGACGGCCTGATGACCATGGTCTCGATCCACGACCACAGCGGCCGGTTCCTGCGTCCGCTCGGTGCTGACCTGGTCTTCCGTATGCCCATCGTCGGCTCGGTGGCCCGCAAGGGCGGTGCGACGCTGGCCTGCAACGAGGACGCCGAGCGGATGCTGCGCGGCGGGGAGCTCGTCGGCGTCTGGCCGGAGGGCTTCAAGGGCATCGGCAAGCCGTTCGCCGACCGCTACAAGCTGCAGCGCTTCGGGCGCGGGGGCTTCGTGTCCGCCGCGATCCGCACCGGCGTCCCGATCGTCCCGCTGTCGGTCGTCGGCGCCGAGGAGATCTACCCCCTCGTCGGCAACGTGCCCTCGCTGGCCCGGATCCTCGGCTTCCCGTACCTGCCGATCACGCCGTTCTTCCCGCTGCTCGGGCCGCTGGGCATGATCCCGCTGCCGTCGAAGTGGCTGATGG
>JASLDK010000243.1 GCA_030145945.1 Nocardioides sp. | reverse complement strand
TCGGCTCTGCGGCGGGGAGTGCGTGGACGTCCTCGCGCCGCGGCGCCCGGGCGGCCGGCCGGTAGGTCGATCCGTCCCAGAACTCGAACCGGAAGGGCGACCCGATGGTGCGCAGCCGGGTTCCCTCGATGGTCGGCGTCGAGCCCCGATGCAGGGTCTGCGCGTGTTCGACCGCCTGCGCCACGGTGGCAACGGCTCCGCACGGCACGTCGGCCTCCTCGATCCGTCGGATCCAGTCGTCGACCGTTCGCGTCGTCATGATCGGGTCGAGGATCCGGGCCAGCTCCTGCTTGTGCTTCAGCCGGGCGGCGAAGTCGGCGAAGCGCTGGTCCTCGGGCAGGTCCGGCCGCTCGACCGCCGTGCAGAACTGGCGCCAGAAGCGCTGGGTGAAGGCCGCGACCACGAGCTCGCCGTCGGCGGCGGTGAAGGCGTTGTAGGGGTAGATCGTCGGATGGCCGGTGCCGAGACGGCTGGTCGCCTCACCTGTGGCGAAGTAGCTCACCGCCATGTAGCTCAGCAGCGACACGGTCGAGTCCAGCATCGAGATGTCGATCCTCGCGCCGATCCCCGCCGGGCCACCTCCCCCGGCGAGACGCGCCAGGACCGCCACGGCGACGTACACGCCGGTGGTGAGCCCGGCCAGCGGAGCACCGAAGGTCACCGGCGGACCGTCCGGATCTCCGGTGATGTCCATGCACCCGGTGCGTGCCTGGAGGATCAGCTCGGCGGCATCGGCGGGCACGTCGTCGAGTCCGGTCGCGACGGCGCACACCACGCGACCCGTCTCGTCGGCGAGGCGGAGGACCGCGGCGCCGTCGTCGTCCGCCGTGGCCACCACGACGTCAGCCCAGGAGACCAGCCGCTCCAGCAGCTCGGCTCCGCCCGGCGCGGCACGGTCGACCTCGACCACGCGCACGTTCCGGTCGGACCAGGTGGGGCGCACCTCGCTCAGCGGGCGGTCCAGCAGCGGGACCACCTGCACCACGTCGGCGCCGAGGTCGGCCAGGATCGTGGCGCCCCAGCGCGCGCCCAGCAGGTCGCCCACCTGCACGACCTTGAGGCCCGCGAGGAGGCCGGCGCTCGAGACGTCGGGGGCTGTCGGTGAGGGGGACATCGCACTCCGTTCCGCGGCGATCCCTCGAGAGAGGGCTTCCATGGAACTGTAGACTTACGCGTAAGTAAATAGCAAGGTGCGCGAGCGCCCTCCACGACCCGGACGGCGCTCGGCCCCGGTCAGTCCGGCTTGGCGAGGTACCCGTGCTCGGCGAACTCGAGCAGGAAGTCCGCGAGCTCGGCCGGCTTCATCGGGCCATCGGTCCGGTACCAGCGGTAGATCCAGTTGACGACCCCGTTGATCGCGAAGACCGCCGCCCGCGGATCGATGTCGCGGAACTCTCCCACCTCGACGCCCTCGCGGTAGATGTCGGCCAGGGCGTCGACGAGGCGCCGCTTCTCGACGTAGGCCCGCTCCTTGAAGTCGGCGGGGAGGTCCTGCTCGTTCTCGATGATCACGCCGAGCTCGTGCAGGTTCTGGGAGTAGAACTCGACCTGGCTGCGGACCACCTGCGCCAGCTTCTCGCGCGGCGAGACGTCCTGCTCGCAGATCCGGTCGAGATCCTCCATCATCGTGCCGTTCAGGTGGGTGTGGATCTCGGCGAGGATCTCGGTCTTGCTCTTGAAGTAGTAGTAGATCGCGGGGCGCTGGACCCCGAAGACGTCCGCCACCTGCTCCAGGTTCGTCGCCCTGAAGCCGTTCTTGGCGAAGAGCTCCGCCGAGACGGTCAGGATCTCCTCGCGACTGATGTCGCGCTTCTTCGTGGCAGCGCGCTTCGGTCGACTTCCTCCGGCCGCGCGCTTGGTGGTCGTGCTCAACTCGAGACCCTCACGTTCTGCATGCTCGCCATGCGCGCATGGTAGCGCTTACCGTTGCGTAAAACACGCGACGCCGACCGACCCGGTTCCGACGGGCCCTCAGGTCAGCCGCCCCGAACGAGGGAGCACGATGGCACCCATCCGAACCGAGATCGACGCCGAGGGCGCACGACTGCGCATCACACTGAGCGGGGCGGCACTGTGCCATTCCGATGCCCTGGCCATGCAGTCGGCCCTGGCCCGAGCGCAGGAGGATCCGGCGATCCGCGTGGTGAGCGTCGTCGGCGGCGCCGACTTCTGCCCCGGTCGCGCCGAGGACCTGCGGCCGACCTCGCTCCAGCCCGACCCCGCCCGCCTTCTCGGCGAGCTCCAGGTCCCGGTGGTCGCGGCGGTTCGCGGCGCGACCCGGTCGGTCGGACTGGAGCTGCTGCTCGCCGCCGACATCCGGATCGGCTCGGCCGACTCCACGTTCGGACTGCCCGAGGTCGCCGAGGGGGAGCTGCCCTGCTGGGGCGGCACCCAGCGCCTGCCTCGTGCCGTCGGGCGGTCCCTCGCCACCCAGATGCTGCTGCTGGGCACGTCCATCGACAGCGGGCAGGCCCGTCGGTCCGGCCTGCTCTGCGAGGTCGCCGAGGGGCCCGAGGAACGGATGGAGGAGATCATCGCACTGCTGCTGGGCGGCGCGCCCCTCGCGCAGGCCTACGCGAAGACCGCCGTGCTGACCGGCTCCGAGCTCCGGATGCGCGACGGCATGCAGCTCGAGGCGGACCTCAATGCCTACCTGCGCTCGTCCGCGGACCGCCGCGAGGGGCTGGACGCCTTCTTCGCGGGCCGCCCGGCCGACTTCACGGGCCGATGAGCACCGTCGAGGTCGCGATCGAGGACCCGGGAGTCGCCGTCCTCACGCTTCGCGGCAACCACGCGTTCAACCTGTTCGACAACGACATGCGCGATGGCCTGATCGACGCCGCCGAGCTGGTACGCCGCCATCCTGACGTGCGATCGGTGGTGCTCCGTAGCGCCGGAGAGCACTTCTGTGCGGGTGCCGACCTGCGCCAGTTCGGAGAGGTGAGCGACGTCTTCGAGGCCCGCCGGATCCGGGCGCGGCGCGACCCGTGGGCGGCGATGTGGGAGCTGCCACAGCCGATGGTCGCGGCCATCCGGGGGTTCGCGCTCGGCTCCGGCTTCGAGATGTCCCTCCTGTGCGACCTGCGCGTCGCACACCCGGCCGCACAGCTGGGCCTGCCCGAGGTTCGGCTGGGAATGCTTCCGGGCGCGTGCGGAACCCAGAGCCTGCCCCGCGCCATCGGCTCGGCCGCCGCTCTGCCGCCGATCCTGATGGCGACGACCCTGGGAGCGAGCGAGGCCCTGGAGCTCGGCGCCGTCGACCTGGTCGACGAGGATCCGGAGGCCGCGGCGCTGTGCCTGGCGACCGAGCTGGCACGGCGACCGCGTCCGGCCCTGAGGGCGGCTCGGTCCGCCCTGCGCTGGGCCGCTGATGAGCCGCTGCCGACGGGGCTCACGCTCGAGCGGACGGCCGCCACGGCCCTCGCCCGCGACCGCTGAGCCACCGGCAGACCGACCGAACTCGCTCGGCGCACCTATTGACGCATGAGTAAACGCGCGGCATATTTACTTACGCGTAAGTGAAAGGTGGTGGAACGGTGACGGTCACCGACCTGAAGACCCCAGCGAGCAGCCTCAACGAACCGGATCACGACTACGTGATCGTCGGAGCCGGCATCTGCGGCATCTACCAGCTGCACAAGCTGGCCGAGCGCGGCGCCGACGTCGTGCTCCTGGAGGCCGGCGCGGACGTCGGCGGCACGTGGTTCTGGAACCGCTACCCAGGTGCCCGCTTCGACTCGGAGAGCTACACCTACGCGTACTCCTTCTCCAAGGAGCTGCTGGACGAGTGGGACTGGAGCGAGCTGTTCGCCTCCCAGCCGGAGACGCTGCGCTACCTCAACCATGTCGTCGACAAGTTCGACCTGCGCCCCCACATGCGCTTCGGGCAGCGCGTCAGTGGCGCCGTGTGGGACGAGGCCAACCGCTGGTGGACGGTGACGACCGGGGACGGCTCGACTGTCACGACCCGGTTGCTGCTCACGGCCGTGGGCGTCCTGTCGGCTCCCACCCTGCCTCGCTACGAGGGACTCGACACGTTCGAGGGCGAGTCCTTCCACACCTACGACTGGCCGGTCGACGCACCCGACCTGCGCGGCAAGCGGGTCGGCGTCATCGGCACCGGCTCCACGGGAGTCCAGCTGATCTGCACCCTCGCCCCGGTCGTGGGCGAGCTCGCCGTCTTCCAGCGTCGCCCCAACTGGTGTGCCCCGCTGCGCAACCGACCCATCAGCCCGGAGGAGATGGAGGAGATCCGCTCCCGCTACGACGAGGTCTTCGAGCGCTGTCGGCAGACGCCCGGTGGCTTCCTGCACGGACCGGACCGCCGGCGCTCGTCCGAGGTCAGCGATGAGGAGCGCCTGGCCTTCTGGGAGGACCTGTACGCAGCACCGGGCTTCGGGGTGTGGCTCGGCAACTTCCGCGACGTGCTCGCCGACGCCGACGCGAACGCCGAGTACTCCGCGTTCATCGCCGACAAGATCCGCAAGCGGCTGGACGATCCCGAGCTGGCCGAGAAGCTGATCCCGAAGGACCACGGCTTCGGCACCCGGCGCCCCCCGCTGGAGTCGGGCTACTACGAGGCCTACAACCAGCCCAACGTGCGACTCGTCGACCTCAGCGAGACCCCCGTCGTCCGCATCGTTCCCGAAGGGATCGAGACGACCGCGGGCATCGAGCATCTCGACGTCATCATCTACGCCACCGGGTTCGACGCCGTCACGGGGCCCTACGACCGGATGGACATCGTGGGTGTCGACGGTGCCACGATGCGGGAGAAGTGGGCCGACGGACCGAAGACCTTCGTCGGCGTGCAGGTCTCCGGCTTCCCCAACCTGATGACCCTCTCGGCCCCACAGGGCGCCTCGGTCTCGACCAACTTCCCCCGCGGCATCGAGGAATTCGTCGACTGGACCACCGACCTTCTCGACTACATGGCCGAGCACGGCTACACGCGCATCGAGGCAACCACCGCCAGCGAGAGGGCCTGGGGCGACCACGTCGACGAGATGGCCGCCAAGGTGCTCCTCACGAACGTGAGGAGCTGGTTCACCGGCTACAACACCAACATCGACCGCGAGTACAAGCCGCGCAATCTGGTGTACGTGGGCGGCAACGTGCGGCTGCGCAAGCGACTCGGTGACATCAAGTCGTCCGGGTACGCCGGCTTCGACTTCAGCTAGCCTGCTCGTCCCACGTCCCCATCTCCCCACGTTCGCCGGTCGGTGACGGCCGAGCAGGAGGCCATCGTGAACGCCCCTTCCGCCGACCACCGCGCCTGGGGGCGTTGGGGTCCCGACGACGAGCGGGGTGCGGCCAACCTGCTCACCGCTGAGCGCGTGCGGGACGCCGCGCAACTGGTCGCGACCGGCCGGGTCTACCAGATGGGCCTCGAGATCAGCGCGCTGCGCTCCCTCGCCCATCCGGGCCGGGGAGCACCGCAGCACTTCATGACGCTCGACGGCGGGGACTACGCCGCTGGATTCCGGCCCCGCGACGGATTCCAGTACGCCGACGACACGCTGCTCGTCGGCTGCCACGGGACGACGCACGTCGACGCGCTCTCCCACTGCTGGTCCGGGGACCAGCTCCACAACGGCCATCCGTCCTCGAGCGTGCGCAGCTACGGCGCCACCCGCTGCGGCATCGAGAACCTGGGGGCCGTGGCGACCCGAGGAGTGCTGCTGGACGTCGCCGCGCACCTCGACGTCGACCATGTCGACCCTGAGCGACCGATCACAGCAGCCGATCTGGCCGCCTGCGCGCGAGCACAGTCGGTCGAGCTGCGCGCCGGTGACTTCGTCGCGATCCGGACCGGCTGGCAGCGG
>JASLDK010000235.1 GCA_030145945.1 Nocardioides sp. | reverse complement strand
GCCAAGCCGCCGGTGCTGTCGGAGGTGTACTCGCTCGTCAGAGTGTTGACCTCGACGGTCGCGGAGACCACGATGCCGCCCGCGCCAGCGGAGATGTCACGCCGAACGGTCCACTCGCCCGTCTCCTCCCACGGACCGTGCATCAACTCCGCCTTCGCTGCTGCCGCAGCGATCAGGAAGGCACGGGAACCGACCGAACTACCCCCGCCACCACCATCAGCTATCAGGTTCATCGTCTTGCTCCCGAGGTCGATCCGTACTTTGTCTTCTGACAGTGCTTCGATGCCCTTCACCCGTCGGATCGAAACGCCGCGGAGGATCCGCTCTGTCGGTCAGTCCCCGTCGTACGCCGCCAGGAGGCGGTCCGCGGCCAAGGGCGCGGTGAGCTCACCCGCCAGGAGGGCCGACCGTACGTCGGTCAGCACCTCCTTCACGCCAGCGCTGTGCCGCAGCCTCTGGTCGAGCTCGTCCCGCACCAGCGCCCAGGTGAAGTCGAGCTGTTGCTCGGCGCGCTTGTGGCGAAGGCCGTCGACGCCGAGGTGGTCGCGGTGCATCAGCACCTGGGCCCAGACCTCGTCGACGCGGGCACCGGTCAGGCCCGAGCAGGTGACGACGGGCGGCGCCCACTCGGCGTGCCCGCGGACCATGCGCAGTGCGCCGGAGAGCTCACGGGCTGCGACCCGTGCCTCCTGCTCGCGGGCGGGATCCTCCGGGTCGGCCTTGTTGACGGCGATCACGTCGGCGATCTCGAGGATCCCCTTCTTGATGCCCTGCAGCTGGTCGCCGGTGCGGGCCAGGGTGAGGAAACAGAAGGTGTCGACCATGCCGGCCACGGTCACCTCGGACTGACCGACGCCGACGGTCTCGACCAGCACGACGTCGTACCCAGCTGCTTCGAGGACTGCCATTGCCTGCGTGGTGGCCCGAGCGACACCACCGAGGGTGCCGGCGGACGGCGACGGTCGGATGAAGGCGTTCGGATCGGCCGACAGGGTGGCCATCCGGGTCTTGTCGCCGAGCACGGACCCTCCGGTGCGCACCGACGACGGGTCGACAGCGAGTACGCCGACGCGATGGCCAGCCGCCGTCAGCTGCGTGCCGAGCGCCTCGATGAACGTCGACTTGCCGACGCCGGGGACACCAGAGATGCCGACCCGTACGGCGGGCTTCCCCGCCCGAGTGCCGCTCTCCGCCGCCAACCGGGTCAGCAGTTGGCGCGCGGTGTCACGGTGCCGGGGCGCGGTCGACTCGACCAGCGTGATGGCCCGCGCCATGGTGGCGCGGTGCCCTGCACGCAGACCGTCGAGCAGGTCGTCGACCTGCATCACCATCGAATGACCTCAGTGACCGCTCAGTGACCCAGCGTCGCCCGCAGCCTCGCCAGCAGGTCGAGCGCGGACTCCGCGATCACCGTACCGGGGAGGAACACCGCGGCGGCGCCCATCTCCTTGAGGGTGGGGACGTCGTCCGGCGGGATGACGCCTCCGATGACGACCATGATGTCGTCACGGCCCTGCTCGGCCAGCGCCGCCTTGAGCGCGGGGAGCAGGGTGAGGTGGCCGGCGGCCAGCGACGAGACTCCGACGATGTGGACGTCGGCGTCGATCGCCTGCTGCGCGACCTCCTCGGGGGTCGAGAACAGCGGACCCACGTCGACGTCGAAGCCGAGGTCGGCGAAGGCGGACACGACGACCTTCTGACCTCGGTCGTGGCCGTCCTGGCCCATCTTGGCGACCAGGATGCGAGGGCGGCGGCCCTCCTCGTCGGCGAACTCGTCGGTGGCGACCCGGGTCTGGGCGACGAGCGAGTCTCCTTCGCCGTCGTTGGCCAGGGCGGCTTCGTCGCGGTACACGCCGCTGATCGTACGGATCACGGCCTGGTGGCGTCCGTAGATCTTCTCGAGCGCGTCGGAGATCTCACCGACGGTCGCCTTGCTGCGCGCAGCTGCGACGGCGAGGTCGAGCAGGTTGCCGTCACCGGACTCGGCGCTGCGGGTCAAGGCGTGCAGGGCGGCCTCGACGTCGGCGCTGTTGCGCTCCGCACGCAGCCGCTCCAACTTGGCGACCTGCTGGCGGTAGACCTCGTCGTTGTCGACCTTGAGCACCTCGAGCGGGTCCTCGGCCGGCAGCCGGAAGGTGTTGACACCGATGACCTTCTGCGCACCGGAGTCGATCCGCGCCTGCGTGCGGGCGGCGGCCTCCTCGATGCGCATCTTCGGGATGCCCTGCTCGATCGCGGCGGCCATGCCGCCGGCGGCCTCGGCCTCCTGGATGTGCGCCCACGCGCGCTCGGCAAGGTCGTGGGTGAGCTTCTCGACGTAGTAGGAACCCGCCCACGGGTCGATCGTCTGCGTCGTACCGCTCTCCTGCTGCAGCAGCAGCTGCGTGTTGCGGGCAATGCGTGCGGAGAAGTCGGTCGGCAGCGCGATCGCCTCGTCGAGGGCGTTCGTGTGCAGCGACTGGGTGTGCCCCTGGGTCGCGGCCATCGCCTCGATCGCCGTACGCCCGACGTTGTTGAAGACGTCCTGAGCCGTCAGCGACCAGCCCGAGGTCTGCGAGTGAGTCCGCAGGGAGAGCGACTTGGGGTTCTGCGGGTCGAACTGGCGCACCAGTCGACTCCACAGCGCCCGGGCCGCGCGCATCTTGGCGACCTCCATGAAGAAGTTCATGCCGATCGCCCAGAAGAAGGACAGCCGCGGCGCGAACCGGTCGACGTCGAGCCCGACCGCCTTGCCTGCGCGGATGTACTCGACGCCGTCGGCGAGGGTGTAGGCCAGCTCGAGGTCCTGCGTCGCCCCGGCCTCCTGCATGTGGTAGCCCGAGATCGAGATCGAGTTGAACCGCGGCATCCGCTGAGAGGTGAACGCGAAGATGTCGGCGATAATCCGCATCGACGGCGCCGGCGGGTAGATGTAGGTGTTGCGGACCATGAACTCCTTGAGGATGTCGTTCTGGATGGTCCCCGTGAGCTTCTCGGGCGCGACGCCCTGTTCC
>JASLDK010000177.1 GCA_030145945.1 Nocardioides sp. | reverse complement strand
AGCAGCGTGAAGAAGTCGCGATCGCCGATGACCCGTCGCAGTGCGGCAAGGGTCATCGCGCCGCGGTTGTAGACGGACCAGGAGAAGACCTGGCTGCGGGTCGGTGCCCCGATCCGGACCGTCCAGAACCTCGGGTCGGACTCGTAGGACCAGACATTCGCGAAGTTCGTGCGCATCGACACCTCACCGGAGTGGTCCTCCCAGAGCCACTCGGACCACTGCGCGAAGCCCTCGTTGAGCCAGATGTCGCTCCACCGGGCGACGCTGACATCGTCGCCGAACCAGGTGTGCGCGAGTTCGTGGGCGATGACGCCGTCGTCGGCGCCGTGGTCGAAGAAGACCTTCGAGTACTGCGGCCGCCCCTGGTTCTCCAAGGAGAAGGGGAAGCGCGCATCGGCCAGCGTGCCGCCGGTGGAAGGGAAGGGATAGCCGCCGAACTTGCCGGCCAGGAAATCCACGATCCGCGGCGTGCGACGCAGCGAGGCGACGGCTGCCTTGCGAACAGTGCCCAGGTGGTCGTTGATCGCATACAGATAAGGGATTCCGCCAGGCGAGCGACCGCGCTCGAAGGTGAAGTCGCCGATCTCGACGTAGGCCAGGTAGCTCGCCATCGGGCGCTTCATCCGCCAGTGCCAACGGGTCGTGCCCTTCTTGCCGGTACGCCGCGAGACAAGGTTGCCGTTGCTCACCACCTTCTTCGCCGACGAGGTGGTGACGATGATGTCGAAGGGTGCCTTCTGGGTCGGGTGGTCATTGCTCGGGAACCAGGCCGAGGCGGCCCAGGGCTCGCCGGCGACGAGGGCCCCGTCGGGCGTGGTCATCCAACCGTGACCGGACTCGGGGAAGTGCACCTTGGCGGGGAAGCCCGCGTACCGGACGCGGGTGGAGAAGACCGCTCCCTCGGCCAGGGGCCGTGCCGGCGTGACGCTGAGCTTGCCTTTGCTCATCGTGTAGCGAGCGGGCTCGCCGTTGACGCTGACCACCTTCGCGGGCAGGCGAAGGTCGAGATCGAAGCTGGTCAGCGCCGCCGTCGCGCGCGCCCGGATCGTCGTGTCGCCGATCAGGCGATGGCTGCGGACGCCGTACCGGATCCTGACGGTGTAGTGCTCGGCCCGGTAACCGTGCGCGCCGAGTCCCGGGTAGATGGCGTCGACGGGTCCGGTGGGCAGCTGGCGTGGTGGTGCGGCATCGGCCGGCGCGAGACCACCGAGCACGAGCGCACCTGCGAGTGCGGCGAGGGCCGCGCGCCGGCGGATGCTCACAGGCCGGTGACGCCTTCCTCGCCGTAGCCCTCGGCCTGCTCGTCGAAGGTCTCGTGCTCCAGCAGGTGCAGCACGGGTACGCCGAGCTTGCGCCGGGCTCGCGAGGTCCAGTCGAGGTGGAAGAACTCGGAGACGACGTGGGGACGGGTGAGGATGATCGCCTCACGCGCATCGACCTCGGTGGTCTTGGTGCCGAGCGCGGCGATCGGCTCCTCGAGCACACAGGCGCCCTCGGTCTCGCGGCCGAGGGCGGTCAGCAGGCCGATGCTGCGCTGCAGGTCGTTCTCCCGGGCCTCGCGCTCCTCGGCGCGGAGACTCTCGATCTGGTCGGGGTCCAGCTGGATCGTCGGCGCGGCGACCAGGTCGCCGGCGCCGAGGCTGCCGATGCCCGCCTCGATCTGCGCGGCGGCATCGGTGATCGGGAGCAGGAGGTGATAGCGCACCGGGACGTCGATGCTCTCGTGGAGTTCGTGCACCTGCCGAGCGTCGAGTTCGGTCAGTGCCTCCTCCATCAGGACGACCACGTCGTAGTACCCCGCTGAGGTTGGCTGCTCGCTCATCTCCGGCTCCTTCTCAGTCGCTGACACCCAGAACACTAGCGAGGTTGTAGCTCACCGGCTCGTCGAGTTGGGCATAGCCGCAGGACTCGGGATCGCGGTCGGGCCGCCAGCGCTTGAATTGTGCGGTGTGTCGGAAGCGGCGCCCCTCCATGTGCTCGTAGCCGACCTCGAGGACGCGCTCGGGGCGCAGGGGAGTGAAGGAGAGGTCCTTGCCCTGGCTCCAGCGACTCTGGGTGCCCGGGACGCGGTCGGGATTTGCCGTGAGGAATTCCTGCCATTCGCCCCAGGGGTGGTCGCTGATGTCGCACACCAGCGGCTGCAGCTCGTCGATCAGCTCGGCCCTCCGTGCCTCGGTGAAGGATGCGGCCACGCCGACATGTTGCAGTTTCCCGTCGTCGTACAGGCCGAGCAGGAGGGAGCCGAGCAGTGGGCGCTCGTCGGTCGAGTTCTTGTGCAGCCGATAGCCGGCGACGACGACGTCCGCCGTGCGCGCGTGCTTGATCTTCAGCATGCTCCGCACATTCGGCTGGTACGGCGTCGCCAGCGGCTTGGCGATCACTCCGTCCAGACCGGCACCCTCGAAGTGCTCGAACCACTCCTCGGCGACGGCCGGGTCGGTCGTCGTACGGGTGAGATAGCAGGGGCCGTCCAGCCCGGTCAGCGCATCCTCGAGGCGCGTCCGTCGTACCGAGAAGGGCTGATCGGTGAGGTCCTCGTCGCCCAGGGCGAGTACGTCGAAGGCAACGAAGCCCGCCGGCGTCTCCTCGGCGAGCAGCTTGATCCTCGACGCCGCGGGGTGGATCCGCTCCTGCAACACCTCGAATTCCAGCTTCGGTCCGACAGCGACGAACAGCTCGCCGTCGAGCACGCAGCGCTCCGGCAGTTGCTCCCGCATCGCCTCGACCATCTCGGGGAAGTAGCGGGTCAGCGGCTTCGTGTTGCGCGAAGCCAGCTCCACCTCGTCGCCGTCCTTGAAGACCAGGCACCGGAAGCCGTCCCACTTCGGCTCGAAGGAGAGTCCGCCCTCGAACTTGGCCGGATCGGGGACGCCCTTGACGGACTTGGCCAGCATCGGGCGAACCGGGGGCATGACGGGAAGGTCCATGTCACGACGCTATCGGTGTGCGGGTTTGCGGGATACTCCCGTCATGGCGAAGAGTGATCTCCGGGAACTGCTGCGGGCTCCTCAGGGAGCGGTCGACCTGCGAGCCATCGACACGGGGGCGACTCCGGGCTTCGACGGGGACAAGGCCGCAGGGGAGAAGGACCTCAAGCAGATGGGCGGTGAGCTGGCCGACCTGCAGGAGAAGCTCTTCGCGCACGGCTACACCGGCGGGCACGGGTCGATCCTGCTGGTGCTGCAGGGGATGGACACCTCGGGGAAGGGCGGCGTACTCAGGCACACCGCCGGGCTCTTCGATCCCGGTGGCCTCAAGATCACCTCCTTCAAGGCGCCGACGCGCGAGGAGCTCGCGCACGACTTCCTCTGGCGCATCGAGAAGCACGTGCCCGCGCACGGCGAGATCGGTGTCTTCGATCGCTCCCACTACGAGGACGTGCTGGTGGTGAAGGTGCACGAGCTCGCCAAGCCGGCGGAGATCGAGCGCCGGTACGACGCCATCAACGACTTCGAGAAGCGTGCTGCCGACAGCGGTACGACGATCGTCAAGTGCATGCTCCACATCTCCGCGGAGACACAGAAGGAGCGACTCCTGGCCCGTCTCGACGACGGCACCAAGCAATGGAAGTTCAAGCCGGGGGACATCGACGAGCGGCAGTTCTGGCCGACCTACCGATCGGCGTACGAGACGGCGCTGACGCGGTGCAGCACCGAGGTCGCGCCCTGGTACGTCGTACCGAGTGATCGGAAGTGGTACCGCAACTGGGCGATCGGGCGGATCCTCCTCGAGACCCTGCGCGACCAGAAGCTCGACTGGCCCGAGCCGGACTACGACATCGCCGAGCAGAAGGCGCGGCTGACGAACGAGGACCCGGAGATCACCGCGTGATCCCACGGGCGCGGGTGACCCGCTATGTCACGCCGCTGCGCGAGGGCGGCTCGTTGCCGGGCATCGTCGAGGCGGACGACCTCGGCACCTATGTCGCCAAGTTCCGCGGCGCCGGACAGGGCGTCCGGGTGCTCGTCGCCGAGGTGATCGCCGGGGGACTGGCCACCCGGCTCGGCCTGCGCGCGCCACGCCTGGTGGGACTGCAGCTCGACGCCGGTATCGCCCGCTACGAGGCGGACGAGGAGGTGCAGGACCTGATCAATGCGAGTACGGGTCTGAACCTGGGCGCCGACTTCCTGCCGGGTTCCTTCGCCCTCGACCGCTCGTACGAGGTCGACCCCGACCTGGCCGCACGCGTGCTCTGGCTGGACGCCTTCATCGCCAATGTCGACCGCTCCTGGCGCAATCCCAACATGCTCGTCTGGCACGGCGATCTCTGGCTGATCGACCACGGCGCCTCGCTGTACTTCCACCACGGCTGGCCCGGACGCATCGGTGATCCGGAGACCTTCGCCAAGCAGGCCTGGTCGGTCGAGGACCATGCCTTCGCGTCGTACGCCGACCGCGTCGCCGGTGTCGATGCGGCGATGGCGGTCGCGATCACCGACGAGGCGATCGACGAGATCCTGGCCGAGATCCCCGACGATTGGCTCGAGCCAGTGCCGGACGCGGATTCGCCCGGGGCATTGCGCTCGGCGTACGCGTGTTTCCTGCGGGCGCGCCGCGACGGCGGCCGGCCGTGGCTACCGGGAGCGGCGTCATGACGGACCTCAAGCCCTACCAGTACGTCGTCCTCCGCTGCGTCCCGCGCGTCGACCGTGAGGAGTTCGTCAATGTCGGTGTCGTGCTCTACTGCGAGGACGCGGGCTTCCTCGATGTCGCCTGGCACTGCGAGGCTGCGCGCCTGCGTGCCCTCGACCCGGGCGTGGACGTGGAAGCCGTCTGCGATGCCCTCACCTTCGTCGACTGGGTCTGCGCCGGCGACGAGCGCGCCGGTGACGCCGGGCGGGTCGCCCTCGGCACCCGCTTCGGCTTCCTGAAGGCACCCCGCTCGACGGTCGTCCAGCCGTCACCCGTACACGGCGGACTCACCGCCGACCCGGCCGCCGAACTCTCCCGCCTGCTCGATCGTTTGGTGCGATAGCGATCCACAGGGTGGGTTGGCGGATGGTTGTCCTCGGCTGCCCTGGGAAACCTGAGTCGTGGGTGACCTCAGACCGGGACCAGCTCGACCGCGCCGACGGCGTACCGGGCGAGGACGGTGTGGGCGACGATCGGGTCGGCGCCGAGCGGCTCGGAGACGGCGACGGCGCCGGCTTCCAGGGCAAGCTCGACGGCCCGGTCGTTGAGATAGCCGGGGGCCAGGAAGAGGGAGGCGACGGCGACGTGGCGGCGGCCCTCGGCGCGGAAGGCACGGACGGCCTCGCCGGTGGCCGGAGGAGCGGCGGACGCGAAGGCGGCGGTCACCGGGAGGTGGTGGCGGGCGCCCCAGACGCGGGCCAGTCGGGAGACGGCCTGGTTGGCGAGCGGGTCGCTGGAGCCGGCGGCGGCGAGCACGAGGGCGTCGAGCTCGCGGACCCGGGCCAGGCGCAGCGCGGTACGCAGCCGCTCGTCGAGGACGCTGAGGAAGGCGGGCTCGAGGCCGAGGATCCGGCTGGCCCGGATCTGCACCTCGGGGTGACGGGCGGCCTGCTCGGCGACGGCGGAGGGTACGTCGACGCGGGCGTGGTAGGCCTCGCTGAGCAGGAGCGGTACGACGACGATCTCCTCGTGACCCTTGCGGACGAGCTTGTCGACGACCTTGTCGAAGCGCGGCCGGGAGTGGTCCAGGAAGGCGGCCTCGACGGGGAGGTCGGGGCGCAGTGCGCGCACCTCGGCGATCAGCGCCTGGATGGTGGCGGCTGACCGCGGGTCGCGGCTTCCGTGTGCGAGGGCAATCAGGGCTGGGGCCGTCATCGTGTTCCGGTCTCCCTTCGAGTCGTGCTTCAAGACGGGGTGCTCAGCGACGTCGTTGTCGCGCGTGCCTGTGTGGGTCTACTGGTGGATTCCGCACTCGATCTTCCCGGTGCCGGCCCACCGGCCGGAGCGGGGATCTGCGCCTGGTTCAACGCGTTGGGTGCAAGGCCAGCAGCCGATGGACGGGTAGCCGTCGTACTGCAGCGGATTGACCAGGACGCCGTTGTCGGTGATGTAACGGTCGACGTCCTCCTGGGTCCATCGGGCCAAGGGTGAGACCTTGACCATCTGTCGCTTGTCGTCCCATCCAACGACCGGGGCGATCACTCGGTTATGCGTCTCGTCGCGACGTAGTCCGGTCGCCCACGCGTCGTAGCCGTCGAGGGTCCGCTCCAGGGGGATCACCTTGCGCAATTTGCAGCACAGATCCGGGTCACGCTCGTACAGCTTTTCGCCGTACTCCGCGTCCTGCTGGGCAACTGTCTGCTCCGGGAGCACATTGATGATCGTGACCGGGAGTGTGGCCGCCACGGCGTCGCGGGTGCCGATCGTCTCGGCGAAGTGGTAGCCGGTGTCGAGGAAGACCACGTCGATCCCCGGTACGACGCTCGAGGCGACGTGGGAGAGCACCGCATCGCCCATCGACGAGGTGATCGCGAAGCGCTCGCCGAAGGTCGCGGCCGCCCACTCGATGATGTTCTCCGCCGGTGCCAACTCGAGCTCGGCGCCGACATGGCGGACGATCTCGCGAAGCTCCTCGGGGCTGCGCCCCTCGGTGTGCGAGCCGCGGCGAGCGCGCGCGGCCATCGTTGCCGGAATGGTCATCGTCCAGCCTCCGGATCAGTCTGTGGGTCGATCTGGCCCAGCATGGTCACCGAGAACGCACGCAGGCAGGAGCGGCATTCCCAGCCACCCTCGCGCGGCCACAGGTTCGTGTCGCCGCAGTAAGGGCAGTGGAAGGGAACGGCGCGGGCGGACATCAGACCAGGACCTTGTCCCCGCGCAGCAGGTCGTCGTCGGCACGGGCGACCCAGGCGGCGAAGCTCTCGTCCGCCTCACGGGCGCCCAGGTAGTTCGTCACCACATTGGTGATGTAGTCGTCGAGGCCGGCACTGGTGACCTTGTGGGCGCGCAGCTTGCGGCCGAAGCCGGCGGTCAGGCCGATGCCGCCGCCCAGGTGCACCTGGAAGCCCTCGACCTGGTTGCCGTCGTCGTCGAGGACGAGCTGACCCTTGAGGCCGATGTCGGCGACCTGCGAGCGGGCGCAGGAGTTGGGGCAGCCGTTCACGTTCACCGAGATCGGGGTGTCCAGCTCGGGGAAGCGCCGCTCCAGCTCGTCGATCAGGTCGTGCGCGCGCTGCTTGGTGTCCACGATCGCCAGCTTGCAGAACTCGATGCCGGTGCAGGCCATCGTGGACCGGCGCCAGTGCGAGGGACGGGCCTCGAAGCCGATCTGCTGAAGCTCGCCGATCAGGGACTCGACCAGGTCGCCGTCGACACCGATGACGACGAGCTTCTGGTACGACGTCAGCCGGGCGCCGGCAGCGCCGTACCGGTCGACGAGCTCACCGAGCGCCACCAGCTGCGTGCCGGAGATGCGGCCGACCGTGGGGGCGACACCGATGTAGAACTTGCCGTCCTTCTGCTCGTGGACGCCGATGTGGTCGCCGTTCTCGGTGGCCCGCTCGGGGGAGGGGCCGTCGATCAGCTTGCGGCCGAGGTATTCGTTCTCGAGGACCTCGCGGAACTTGTCCTTGCCCCAGTCGGCGACCAGGAACTTCAGCCGGGCCCGCGAGCGCAGCCGCCGGTAGCCGTAGTCGCGGAAGATCGAGATCACGGCTTCCCAGGCGTCCGGGACCTCGTCGAGCGGGATCCAGACGCCCAGCTTCTGGGCGAGCATCGGGTTGGTGGAGAGGCCGCCGCCGACCCAGAGGTCGAAGCCGGGGCCGTGCTCGGGGTGGACGGTGCCCACGAAGGAGACGTCGTTGATCTCGGGTGCGCCGTCGAGCGAGGGGTGACCCGAGACCGAGGTCTTGAACTTGCGCGGCAGGTTCGAGAACTCGGGCTTGCCGATGTAGCGGCGCTTGATCTCCTCGAGTGCCCAGGTGCCGTCGATGATCTCGTCCTTGGCGACGCCGGCGACGGGGGAGCCGAGGAAGCCGCGCGGGCAGTCGCCGCAGGCCTCGAGCGTGTTCAGGCCGACAGCGCTCAGGCGCTCCCAGATCTCCGGGACGTTGACGATGTCGATCCAGTGGTACTGGATGTTCTGCCGGTCGGTGATGTCCGCGGTGTCGCGGGCGAAGTCGACCGAGATCTGCCCGATGGTGCGCAGCCGGTCGGCGTCGAGCAGGTGGCCGTCGGTGCGGACCCGCATCATGAAGTAGCGGTCGTCGAGCTCTTCTTCTTCGAGCGCTCCGGTCTTGCCGCCGTCGATGCCGGGGCGGCGCTGCGTGTAGAGGCCCATCCAGCGGAAGCGCCCGCGCAGGTCGGCGGGGTCGATCGAGTCGAAGCCGCGACGCGAGTAGATGTTGAGGATGCGTGACTGGACGTTGAGCGGGTCGTCGTCCTTCTTGGACTGCTCGTTCTTGTTCAGCGGCTCGCGGAGACCCAGTGACCACTGGCCCTCGGCACGCTTGCCGCGGGGGATCTCGGTGAACTGCGGGGCCTTGGACTGGAAACGGAGGTCAGGCATGGGGCGAGGAACCCTTCTGAGGAGCGCGGCGGTGTCGTACCGGCCGGCGCGGTGAGTGATGGGGCGGGCGGGAGGGCTCAGCGCCAACACATCATGCTGCGGGTACGACCGAGGTCCACGTGACGTCGAGTCACGAGCCAGGTCGAGGTCTCCGCGCTGATCATGGACCCAAGTCTCAGCGGGTGGACGGGCGCACCACAAATGTCAATCTCATGTTTCGAGACGACTGTTCATATTCTGATACGAGCTCCGGTGGCGGAGCGTGCGCAGGCGGTGCCCCCTAGGCTGAGGCCATGACCGACGCCCAGGCTTCCGAAAATGCAGCTCTGACCGTGAATTCGAGCGCAACGGAGGTCGCGCGCGCGGCCTCGGCTGCGTACGACGCCGCGCTCTCGGTGATCGCCTCGGTCGAGCCGCGTGTGGCGGACGCCACACGCAAGGAGCTCGCCGACCAGCGCTCCTCGCTCAAGCTGATCGCCTCCGAGAACTATGCCTCGCCGGCGGTGCTGCTCACGATGGGCACCTGGTTCTCCGACAAGTACGCCGAGGGCACGGTCGGTCACCGCTTCTATGCAGCCTGCCAGAACGTCGACACCGTCGAGGCTCTCGCTGCCGAGCACGCTCGCGAGCTCTTCGGTGCTCCCTATGCCTATGCCCAGCCGCACTCGGGCATCGACGCCAACCTGTTCGCGTTCTTGTCGATCCTGGCGCACCGCTTCGAGACCCCCGCTCTGGAGAAGTACGGCGTGAAGAACGTCAACGAGCTCTCCGAGACCGACTGGGAGCAGCTGCGTCACGAGTTCGGCAACCAGCGCCTGCTCGGCATGGCCCTGGACGCCGGCGGTCACCTCACCCACGGCTTCCGGCCCAACATCAGCGGCAAGATG
>JASLDK010000174.1 GCA_030145945.1 Nocardioides sp. | reverse complement strand
GTGAGGAACTGCGTGTGCAGCTGCCCGCCACCTCGCAACGCCATCGACGCGAGCCGCAACAACCCCTCGCGGCCGCGTTCGGTGGTCGCGTCGAGGACGTGACGAGCGAGCATCGCGCGCGGAGCGTCCTCGCGGCACAGCCGGGCGCCCTCGCCGAGCACCGAACGCAGCTGCGTGAGGCTGATCATCCGGATGTCGAGGGGTACGCCGGTCCGCTCGGCGATCCGGCCTGCCTTGGCCAGGATCTGCGGCACGTAGTCGTAGGCCGTCGTACGAAAGCCCTGGTTGGCGAGGTGGAGTGCGTCGCTGCCCCTGCCGGCGCCGACGTCGAGGAGGTGGGTCCCGGGTGGGCTGGCGGCGGCGACCTGCAGCGCCAACTCGGAGGCGGGCGCGCGGACGTCGGCCTTGCGGTGCGCGGTGTTGGTCTGCCAGTCGCGCCGGAACGGCGACAGACCGCGGAACCAGTTGTCGAGGCGAGCCTTGGTGTGTGCCGACGTCTCGAACTTGAACGCGGGATCCGGAACCCGCCAGTGCGGGCCGTACATCGCCTCGAGAAGTCGCTCGGGCTCGGCCGGGGCGGGGAACTCATGGCCGGCGAGGGTCACCGTCGAGAGCGGGAAGATCCACTCCTCGCGGAAGTCGACGCCGACCTCGCCCATCAGGTAGAGCCGCGGCTGCACCGGATCACCGTCGAAGAAGCCGCCGAACAGGTCGAGACCACGGACCGATCCGTCGCTCTCCTCGACGTCGATGCGGAAGGCACCGCCGCTGTAGCGGAAGGTGGCCATGCCCCGCTCGGCGAGGACCCGTTGGAGCCGGAACGACTCCCGGATCACATCGACCGGCGATTGATGGCGAGAGACGTAGCCGAGATCGGCGTCCGAGTCGTGGCCCAGGAAGTTCTGCTCGCGCACCGCGCCCAGCAGCGTGCCGTACGCCGGGAAGGCTGCGATCCCCTGCTCGTGCAGGATGTCGATGACCAGGTGCATCGCGTCGAGCAGCGGCTCCAGTTGGTCGCCGGTGCGCACCGAGAACTCAGGATGGAACCGGCCGGACTTGTCGAGGGCGATGGGCAGGCCCTGCTTGTTGACGAACGCGATTCGCTCGACGCCCTGGCCGAAGGTCGTCTCGGCGTCGTGCACGATCGTGCCCGCGACGTGGTCGCGCACGCTCACTCGGGCGGCGCCGTCCAGGAAACGGAGCATCCGCTCGGGCCATGCGATCCGACGTGTCCCGGGCGTCTCCTCCGTGATCGCGGACGTGTCGCGTACCGACCAGAACGACCAGATCCGACGCTCGTCGAAGAGCACGTCGAGGGCCCGGTCCTCGGATGCCCTCTCGAGGACGATGCCGTCGAGGTCGACGGACGCGACGACCAGATCTGCCATGGGTCCCACCCTCTCAGACGAGGGCACGGAACTCGTCAGGGATCCGGACGTACGGCGGCTTCACCAGTGCGAGGTGCTGCCCGGCGCCGGTCGCCCGCCACAGGTTCCCCTCGTTCTGGACGATCGACTCGATCTTCTTCGCACCCGGCCGGAACTTCCCGAGCTCCCCGGTCGTCACGGCCGTCTCGATGTTGTCGACTGCGGTCCGCAGGGCCGCCACGATCTCGTCGGTCGGGCGACTCCAGCTGGACTTGACCGCGCGACCCTCGACGACGGCTGCCTGGTGGCGGTGCTCGGCGAGGAGCTCGAGCTGCGCAAGGTCGGCGAACTTGAAGTGGAACATGAACAGCTCCGGGTCCGGCGCGAACGGGTGGCGGATGCCGTGGGAGGCGTGCGCCCAGTCGGCGTCCACCCACTTCAACGCCGGCTTGCACATCAACGGGGTGAAGCGCGCGAACTCGCGTTGTCCCAGCAACGTGGGGGCGTCGAAGTCCAGAGCGGCCTCGACGCCGATCCGGTGCACGACGTTGTAGCCGAGGACGCCCGCGACGTCCACGCCCTTGCGCGCTGCCGCGAAGTGACGCAGTGACTCGTGCCGGGCCGGATCGGCGACCACGAACTCGTCGGCGTCGGCGAGCAGCACCGCGTCGTAGGCGAAGAGCATCGACTTCGCGAGCGCGCTCAGCACACCCATCCGGGACGGCTCGAAGGAGTACTTGTCGAGGTAGGGCAGCTTCAGGACCGTGCAGGGCAGGTCATCAGTCGACCCGTCGACGCTGTGGTCGTCGATCACGAAGACGTCGTCCGCTCCGACCTGGCGTTGGTAGTGCTCCACCCAACGGCGCAGCACCGGTCCGCTGTCGCGCGACATGGTGATCACCGCGATCCGCGGCAGACCGTCGCTCGAGGGTCGCTCGGCGGCCGCAGGGCCCGGACCCGGCGCCGGCGCTGCGGCGTCCGTACGACGGCCCGACCACCTCACGCCTCATCTCCGTCCTGCTTGCCGGTCGCGACCGCGTCCCATCGGGTCAGGGCGACCTGGAGGGCGTCGAGGGCAACGTCCATGATCTCCGCTCCCGGAACATCGGCCGGCTGCATCCCCGGGACGGGGACGGGCGTCAGCTCGGCGAGATCGCCGACAACGCGGTGCTTGCCCTTGCGCAGTCGTGCGATCTGCTCCTCACCACGCTGGCGCGCCCACGGGTCGTCGTACCCGAGGCGTTGGCCGCCGCCGGTCCGCGTCGACAGGCCACGCTTCGACAACTGGTGCTTCACGAGACGGTCGTAGAACGCAGGCAACGGACCGGAGCCGCCCCCGCGGAGGCGCCGGTTGAGCTCCAGCAGCAGCAGCGCGCTCGGCAGGT
>JASLDK010000172.1 GCA_030145945.1 Nocardioides sp. | reverse complement strand
AAGAAGGCCCAGGAGGCTGGCCGTGGTCAGTGCGAGAACGCCGCCGCCGACCGGGCCGCCGACCCGCTGACCTTCAAGTGGGGCTATGAGTGGCCGACGAAGAAGCAGTGGGCGATGGGACAGCGGTTCGGTCGATGCTGGACCGCAGAATGATGCTCAGACCCCGGGCGGTGCCACCCGCACGGTGACGTCGCGGATCTGGACCTGCGCCCCGGCGACGAGCTCGAGGGTGCGGTCGGGGTCGAGCAGGAAGCTCTGTCCCCCGGGATAGGTGACCGGCCACGCGAAGTCGGACGCGTTGTGGAGCCCCCACCGCTCCGGTGCTGACGGATGCCGGCGCACCTGTGCGAGCGGCTGGGGTTGGTCGACCCCCGAGGTCAGGTGGTCGGAGCGGATCACCGTCTGCGGGCCCACCGCAACGGTGCGGCGGCCGACCTGCAGGAGGTACGCCGGACGCACCGCGGTGCCGTCGCGCCAGCAGGTCACGCTGTCCTGCCCGGAGGTCCAGAACACCGTCGCCGCGCAGGATGGGCAGGAGATCATGCCGTCGCGCAGCCGGTCGAACGCCTTGATCCACTGGCCCTCGGTGACCCGGCTCCCCGGGTCGTCGACCCCGTCGACGAAGGCCTGGACGAACAGGTCGCGCAGGAACTGCGGATAGATGTCCCAGTACTGCTGAACGATCGGTGCCGGCCTGTTGTCGTCGCGGGCGGGGTGCATCGAGAAGACCGGTTCGGACCCGAAGTGGGTCGCCAACCATTGCGCGTCGCGCATGCCGGCCTCGGTCCGCTTCCCCTCGAAGGGATGACCGAGGAAGAGCGCATAGAACAACAACACGGCCAGTGAGTGCCGGTCGGTGTCGGTGTTGGGAAGGGTGCGATAGGTCGTGTCCCGCACGACCTCGGGAGCCATGAAGTACGGCGTACCGAGCACCCGGCCGGTGCCGTTGTCGATGCCCACGTTGTCGTTGTCACAGATCAGGACGTCGCCGTTGGCCGGGTCGAAGAAGACGTTGCCGAAGGAGATGTCGCGATAGCACAGGCCGCGCGCGTGCAGCCGCAGGAAGCTGAAGCTCAGCTGTCGGCACAGCTCGATCGTCGTGGCGAAGGAGACATCGAGTGGCCTGCCGTCCCGATCCGCGTTGAGCAGCAGGAAGCTGAGCTCGAGGAAGCGCGGGTCCCGCAGGGCCATGACGTAGCCGAAGCTGGGCTCGGCCCCGACCCGCGCCATGCTCAACGGCCACAGGAACCGCCGGTGGGGCGAGCCGATCTCGACCAGCTGTTGCATCTCGTCGTACTGCTGCGCGGTGGCGCTCTGCGGCTTGTACCACTTCAACGCCAACGGGTCGCCGACATCGCGGCGTACCTCGAAGACGTAACCCTGACCGCCCTGGCCGAGCAGCGAACTGATCCGGGCCAGGCCGAGCGGTCCGAGGTCGACCTCGACGCCCTCTGCCAGCACCATCGCGTGCCCGACCTCCGTCATCGCGTTCCGAACTCCGTGACTATAACCTCGTCCCCACGGGACCATTCGAAACCCGTGCTCGGACAAGAGGGTGGAAGGGGTTCGCGATGAGCGATCGGCTCGGGGGTGCGCTGGAGCGCAAACCGCTGCACTTCATCTTCGTGCTCGACGTGTCCGGATCGATGCTGCGCGGCGGCCGGATCCAGGCGTTGAACAACGCGATCACCGAGGTCCTCCCCCACCTGCGCGACGAAGCACGCGCCAATCCGCACGCCGAACTCCTGGTCCGGGTGCTGGCGTTCGCCAACGAGGCCGAGTGGATCATCGAGGAGCCGACCCCCGTCGACCAGATCCAGTGGCGGCGTCTCGAGGCGGTGCCGCGCGGGTTCACCGAGCTCGGCAGCGCCCTGCAGACGCTCACCGAGGCTCTCGACGGACTCGACGAGCGCAGCAGCGCGTTCCCGCCCGCCATCATTCTCGTGTCCGACGGCCGCCCGACGCACAGCAGCGGCGTCAGCTTCGCCGAAGGCCTCCAGACCCTGCTCGGCAACCGGTGGGGCGCCACCGCCGTACGCCTGGCGCTCGGCGTCGGACGCGACGCCGACATGCAGTCGTTGCGGCGCTTCATCGGGGACGAGGAGGTTCCTCTGCTGCGGGCCGACAACCCCGAGCAGTTGGTCGAATACATCGTCTGGGCGTCCAAGGCCGCCAGCAAGGTCGCGTCGCGGCCGGTCGTCGGCCCGGGCACCGGGATGACCGCTGCGCCGCCGAACCCCGTCGGCGACCCGATCTGGAGCACGCTGGGATGACGGACCGTCCGGGGAACCCTCCGGTGTGGTCGGTCGCGTCCGGTACGACGATCGGCTCGGTCCACGTCCGCGACGGCCTGCCCCTGCAGGACGCCGTCCTGACCTGGCGCGATCCGGCACACGGTCAGGCCGTGATCGCCGTCGCCGACGGGCACGGCCATCGTCTGCACTTCCGCAGTGACGTCGGAGCATCGCTGGCCGTCGCCTGTGCCGTGGACGAGGTGCGCAAGGTGCTGCCGAGGATCGCAGTGGCCGACAGCGAGGCGGCTCACGAGCTCGTCCGGCAGGCCGGCGCGGCCCTGGTGCGCAGCTGGACCGAACAGGTGCGGCTGCACCTGTCCGCCAACCCCTACTCCCCCGCCGACGACGACCTCGGGGCCTCCCTCGATCCGATGCGGGCCTACGGATCGACGATCCTGGTCGCTGCAGCCGTGGGCGAGACCCTGGTGTTCGCGCAGATCGGCGACGGAGACACGGTGCTCGTCACCTCCGACGGCACTGCCCTGCGACCGCTGCCCGAGGACCCCGACCTCGACGGCCTCCGCACCACCTCCCTGTGTCAGCGCGACCCTCTCGACGCCCTGCGGGTCGCGGTGGTCGACGCATCGGGTGGTCGGGGATCACTGGTCTATCTGTGCAGCGACGGCTTCGGCCGCGCCCGCGTCGACACCGACGGCTGGTGGCATCAGACGGGAGCCCAGCTCCTCGACTTCGCCCGGACTCGCGGGATCGCGTGGGTGCGCGAGCAACTGCCCGACTGGCTGGCCGAACCGGCGTCCGTCGGTGGCGACGACACCACGATGGCGCTGCTGGTGCGCAATGACATCGCGGGCGTGGTGCAGGCGGACCTCACCGACACCGTTCCTGCGTCGTGAGCTCGGTCCGGGCTCGGCCCGGATCCAGGCTCAGTTGGAGACGGCCCCGGAGGGCCACCAGTCCTCGAGCGTCGACAGGTCGCCGTCGAAGTTCCAGGCCAGGCCGTA
>JASLDK010000159.1 GCA_030145945.1 Nocardioides sp. | reverse complement strand
GCTGCTTTAGCTCCTTTGAAGCAGACGCCGCCGGTGTCGTTGGAAGGTCAGTTCTGCTGCCGGTGTCGCCAGGGGCGCAGCAGGAGGGCGAGGGCCAGGCCGAGGGCGGCGCCGATGATCGCGCCGGTGGTGTTGTCGATCATGTCGGTGACGTCGCAGGCGCGGTTGATCCGGGCGAGCTCGAGCTGGGTGAGCTCGATCAGCACGGACAGGCCGGCCAGCATCGCCAGGCCGACGGGGGCGAGGATCCAGCCGATGCGCCAACGGGCCACGGCCAGGACGAGGAAGGCTCCGGCCGGGATGAAGAGCACGGTGTTGAGGGTGCGCTGTCCGGACTCGAAGATCCAGAACCCGTTCGGTGCCGGACCGCCGATGTCCCAGGAACAGGTCGTGAGCCGCCCGTCCGCGGACACGATGCCCGTGTGGGCGCTGGTGGGGACGAGCGTGACCAGTGCGATCACGGCGACAGACCAGAGCAGTCCGGCGATGGCGTACGCCGAGATCCAGCCGAGCCAGCGCACCAGGATCAACCCGAGTAGTCCGCTGACGACGCCGGCGACGAGGACGCCGAGCAGCATGACGCCCGTCCCCCCGAAGTCGACCATGGGCACAGAGGCTACGAGATGGGCCAAGGTCAGCTGTGGCGGCGCAGCAGCTGGTAGGCCTCCAAGGTGGCTGCCCGCTGCTCGGCGTGGTCGACCATCGGTTCGGGGTAGTCGCCAGCGGTGGGGTCGGTCGCTTCGGGCACCCAGCGGCGCACGTAGGCGCCGTCCGGATCGAACTTCTTGGCCTGGGCGGTCGGGTTGAAGACCCGGAAGTACGGCGCGGCGTCGGTGCCGCAGCCGGCCACCCACTGCCAGTTGTGCTGGTTGCTGGCGAGGTCGCCGTCGACGAGGTGTCGCATGAAGTGGCGGGCGCCGTGCTGCCACTCGACGTGCAGGTCCTTGACCAGGAAGGACGCCACGATCATCCGCACGCGGTTGTGCATCCAGCCCTCGGCCAGCAGTTGGCGCATCCCGGCGTCGACGATCGGATAGCCGGTGCGGCCCTCCTGCCATGCGCTCAGCCGGCGCTTCAGCTGGGCGCCGGTCACGTAGGGCAGGCCGCGCAACTCGGGGCGGTAGTAGTCCCTGGCCGTCTCGGGGCGGTGATGCAGGACGTCGGCGTAGAACTCCCGCCAGGCCAGTTCCTTGCGCAAGGTGGCGTCGTTGGGGTTCCGGGCGTCGAGGTCCGCCAGCACCGTCCGCGGATGGATCGTGCCCCAGCGCAGGTCGGGGGACAGGCGGGTGGTGGCGTCGAGGTCGGGGCGGTCGCGCACCTCGTCGTACGCCGTCCCACGCCACGCCTCCCACCGCGCGAGGGCGGCCTGCTCGCCCGCCTCGGGAAGGTGCACGCCGGACACGTCCGGTTCGTCCGGCAGGTCCTCGGAGGGGGCGCCGACCCACTCCACAGCTGCCGGATCCGAAGCGGCGGGCTTGCGCCAGCCGTGATCGACCCAGGCCCGGTGGAAGGGCGTGAACACCTGGTAGGGACCGCCCTGCTTCGTCGTCACCCTGCCCGGTGCGACGGCGTACGGCGACCCGGTGCGCACCAGCGGAACCTCGCCGAGGGCGGCCTCGACACGCTCGTCCCGGGCGGCGCCGTACGGCCCGAAGTCGGCACTGACGTGGACCTCGCGCGCTTCCACCTCAGCGGCCACGGCGGGAATCACGTCCTCGGGTCGTCCTGACCGCAGCACCAGTCCCGGGCCGTGCCGGCGCAGGTCGTCGTCGAGGGCGCGCAGGGTGCGCACCAGGAAGGCGCGGCGGACGTCACCGGAGGGTCCCCACAACGCCGGATCGATCACGAACAGTGGCAGCACCGGACCGTCCCCTGCCGCGGCCAGCAAAGCCGGATGGTCGCGGAGGCGGAGGTCGCGGCGGAACCACAGGATGCTCGGACGCATTCGGCCATGCTGACAGGCGCTGCCCAGCGGATGTCCCAGCCGGGCGGGGATCAGCCAGCCTGGGCCCGCTGCTTCGCGATGAACTTCGTGGCCATCTTGTTGACGAACATCGGCGCCGCGCGTCCCACGCGCCAGGCGATCCGGGCCTGTCGAGGCTCGATCACCATCGCCTCGTTGTCGGCGACCGCGGCCAGCACCCGTCGGGCGAGCACGTCGGGGTCGACAGGTTCCTTGACGCCCTGGCCCTCGAGGTAGAAGTCGCGGCCCTTGTAGCGACCGATGTCGCCCTTGTCGAGGATCGGGGTGTCGACCGCCGCGGGGCACACGACGGTGACGCCGACCCCGTGTCCGGCGGCCTCGGTGCGCAGGGCGAGCGACAGTCCGACGACGGCGTGCTTGGTCGTGACGTACGACGTCATCAGGCCCGCCGCCATCAGTCCGCCCATCGAGGCGGTGTTGATGATGTGACCGCTGCCCTGCTCGATCATCCGTGGGTACGCCGCATGCACGCCGTGCACGACGCCTCGGACGTTGACGTCGATGATCGCGTTCCACTGGGCGAGGGTCAGGTCCTCGGTGTTGCCGAAGAACGTGATGCCCGCGTTGTTGAAGAGCAGGTCGATCCGACCGTGCTCGGCGACGACGGCATCGACGGCGGCCTGCACGTCGTCGACGGACGTGACGTCGACCTTGCGCGGCACGGCGGTGCCGGGGCCGGTGACTGCGGAGGCCACCGCGGTGGCGGCGTCGAGGTCGAGGTCGGCGACCAGCACGTGTGCTCCGTCGGCGGCCAGGGCCCGGACGAGGGCCGCGCCGATGCCGGACCCGCCGCCGGTGACGATCGCACTTCTATTGTGCAGACTCATTCCGCACCTCCGACGGGGTCCCCGCGGCGTTGTTCGGGGGAGCGAAGCGGAGGAGAAGAAGGTCGTGGGGTGTCACTGAATGCCTTCTCGATCAGGCCGACGAGGTCGGGGTAGCGCTTGAGGTGAGCGCCGCCGTTGATGTCGAGGGTCTCGCCGGTGATCCATCGTGACTCGTCGGAGAGCAGGAACTTGATGGCGGCGCCGACCTCCTCGGGCTCGCCGGATCGGCCGAGCGGCGTGTTGTCGACGTAGTCGTCGCGCACGCCCGGGATGTCCATCGCCGGAGCGGTCAGCGGGGTCACGACGAGCCCGGGCGCGACGCTGTTGACGCGGACGCCGCGCGCGCCGAGCTCGAGCGCGGTGACCTGCGTGAGCGAGACCAGCCCGGCCTTCGAGGCACAGTACGCCGCCAGCCCGGTGCCCGGCTGACGGGCGTTGAGCGACGACAGGGAGACCAGCGAGCCGCCGTCGGCGACCGTGCGGCCGGCGTGCTTGAGCACCAGGAAGGCGCCGGTGAGGCACACGTCGACGATGCGGCGCCATTCGGCGGCATCGTGGTCGACGACCCGGGAGAGAGTGCTCACGCCGGCGCAGTTGACCACGCCGTGGAAGGCGCCGTGCTGCGCGACGACGCCCTCGAAGAGGGCCTCGACCGAGGCCTCGTCGGTGACGTCGACGTACGCGTCCGCCGCGGTCCCGGGAAGGTCCGCGACGACGACTTGGTGGCCTGCGTCGCGCAGGACCCGGGCAGTGGCCGCCCCGATCCCGGAGGCACCTCCGATGACGATCGATACCTGCATTGACCCCTCCATGACGTCCGCTCCTGACATTCGTCGGAATCTGTTGACACGTGTCAAATGACAGGCATAACGTGACGCCCGTCACCCGGTCTTGTCAAGGGCCCCGCCAGGGGCGAGCGGAAGGAAACACCTGATGAGCGGTCCCACCGTCGCCGTGATCGGCGCGGGCATCAGCGGCCTCACGATGAGCAAGATGCTCGCCGACTACGGCATCGACTTCACGACCTTCGAGTCGTCGGACCGGGTCGGGGGCAACTGGGCGTTCGGGAACCCGAACGGCCACAGCAGCGCCTACCGGTCGCTGCACATCGACACCTCGAAGCACCAGCTGTCCTTCCGGGACTTCCCGATGCCCGACAGCTATCCCGACTTCCCGCACCACACCCAGGTGAAGGACTACCTCGACAGCTATGCGGATGCCTTCGACATCCGCAAGAGCATCGAGTTCGAGAACGGTGTCGTCAGCGCCGAGCGTCGCGACGGCGGAGGCTGGCTCATCACCGACCAGGCCGGTCAGAAGCGGCCGTTCGACGTGCTGCTGGTCGCCAACGGCCACCACTGGGACCCTCGCTTCGCTGAGTTCCCTGGCGAGTTCACTGGCGAGACCATCCACTCGCACGCCTACATCGACCCGTGGACGCCGCTGCATCTGATGGACAAGCGGATCCTGGTCGTCGGCATCGGCAACAGCGCGGCCGACATCACGGTCGAGCTCTCGCAGAAGGCGATGCGCAACCAGGTCACGTTGTCGACCCGCAGCAGCGCATGGATCGTGCCGAAGCTGATGTACGGCAAGGCGGCCGACATGAACTTCCGCACCTCGCCCCACGTCCCGCTCGCCTGGCAGCGCAAGCTGATGCAGAAGGCGCAGGTCCTCACCGCGTCCGACCCGACGCTCTACGGCCTGCCCACGCCCAACCACAAGTTCTTCGAGGCCCATCCCACCCAGTCGGGAGAACTGCCGCTGCGGCTGAAGTCCGGCGACGTCACCCCCAAGGGCAATGTCGCCCGGCTCGACGGTGAGACCGTGCACTTCGAGGACGGCACCAGCGCCGACTTCGACGTGATCATCTACGCCACCGGCTACAACATCACCTTCCCGTTCTTCGACCCCGAGCTGATCAGCGCTCCTGACAACGACATCCGGCTCTACAAGCGGGTGTTCAAGCCGGGCTTCGACGACCTCGCGTTCGTCGGCTTCGCCCAGTCCACGCCGACGCTGTTCCCGTTCGTCGAGTGTCAGACGCGGATGGTGGCGGCCTGGCTCGTCGGCCGCTACGCCATGCCGACGGACGAGGAGATGGAGCGGGTCATCGACGAGGACACGCAGAGATACACCGGCCACATGGTCCAGAGCGCCCGCCACACCCAGCAGCTGGACTACTTCATCTACGAGCACGACCTGCGGGTCAAGGAGATCCCGGCCGGCCTCGCCCGGGCAGAACGGTCCGCGCGGGCGGTGGCGCGGTGAACGACGAACGCCTCTGGGCGCGGATGGTCGACCGACGGAGCGTCAACCGCGGCGACCAGCGTCGTACGGCCCTCCTCGACGCCCTCGACGACCTGCTCCGCGAGCAGACCCTCGAGGAGATCAACGTCGCCGAGATCTCGCGGCGCGCGGGAGTGACGCGCTCGGCGTTCTACTTCTACTTCGAGTCCAAGGCCACCGCGGTCCTCGCCCTGATGGCGGAGTTGTACGACGACGCGTCGGACGCGACCGACCTGCTGGTGAAGGCCGAGGGGGACCCGCGCGTGCGGATCCGCCAGGTCATCGCGACCCTCTTCGACTCGGTCGACCGGACGCCGCACACCTACCGGGCGTTGCTCGAGGCTCGCGGCACCAGCCCTGCCGTGCGCGAGCTCTGGGAGGCCGGACGCGCGGAGTTCGCGGAGATGACCGCCGAGATGATCGAGCGGGAGCGGGCCGTCGGCCACGCCCAGGCGGGCGTCGACGCCCAGGCGTTGGCGACCGTGCTGCTCGACCTCAACGACCATGCCGTCGAACGGCACGCGATGGGCGCCGGGCCCGACCGCGAGGCCCACATCGACGCCATCACCCACATCTGGATCCAGAGCATCTACGGGAGCCACTCATGACGACCTTCGACTTCTCCTCCGCCGGCGTGCGCTGCGCCGCCACCCACTTCGAGGGCGTGGACGGCGCGCCGGTCATCGTCCTCGCGCACGGCCTCGCCGGCACCCAGGACGCCGGCATGTTCCCGTTCGCCAAGGCGTTCGCGGCGGCCGGGCTGCACGCCGTCACCTTCGACTACCGCGGCTTCGGCGCCTCCGACGTGGCCGACGGCGCGTCCCGCCAGGTCGTCTCGCTCGCCGGCCAGGTCGCCGACCTGAACGCGGCGATCGACGCTGCCAAGCGTCTTCCCGGCGTCGACCCCTCGCGGGTCCTGTTGTGGGGTGTCTCGCTGGGCGGTGGCCATGTCGTCTCCGTTGCGGCAGAGCGCGCTGACGTGACCGCGGTCGTGTCCGTCGTCCCCATGGTCGACGGTCTCGCCGCCGCCCGCCTCGCGACCCAGCACCACAGCACCGGTCAGCTGTTGGCCTCGACCGGTCGCGGCATCGCGAGCTCGGTACGCCGCAAGGCCGGTCGGACGCCCGCGATGATGCCGGTCGTCGCGCTCCCCGGTGCGAAGGGCGCGCTGACGTTGTCGGGCGCCTATGAGGACTACCTCGCGATCGCGGGACCCACCTGGCGCAACGAGATCGCCGCCGACGTCGTGATGGAGCTCGGCAGCCGGGCCCCGGCCAAGGCTGCATCGTCGCTGGTGGGCACGCCGTGGCTGGTGCAGGTCGCCGACTTCGACCGCAGCGCGCCGCTGCACGCGGCGATGAAGGCGGCCTTCGCAGGGCGGGCCGAGGTCCGCCACTACCCGGGCGACCACTTCGACCTGTTTGCCGGGAAGCCGTTCCACGAGCCGGCGGTCGAGCATGCTCTGCACTTCCTGCTCCGCCACGTGAGCATCCCCGCGACCGACAAGGTGTCGATCGATGGCTGACACCATCCAGGACCTCCTGCTCGCTCATGCCGAGCGCAACACCGTCGGCCTGCGGCACGAGGACCGCACCTGGTCGTGGCGCGAGGTGGTCGCCGGCGCGGCGGCCCGCGCACATGTCCTGCGGTCGATGGCGAACGCCGAAAGGCCCCTCCACGTGGGGGTTCTGCTCCCCAACGGCCCCGAGATGGCGTTCGCCATCTCGGCCGGCGCGATCGGCGGACACGTGACCGCCGGCATCAACGCGACCCGGCGCGGCGAGGCGCTGGCCTCCGACGTACGCCGTGCCGACTGCCAGATCCTGCTCACCGACAGCGCGCACCTGCCGCTGCTCGACGGCCTCGACCTGGGCGGCGCCACGGTGATCGACACCGACGCCGCGTCCTGGTCGCAGCAGATCGGGGACGCACCGACGACGACCGACGGATTCCCGGTTCCCGGCGCGATGGACACCTTCATGCTCATCTTCACCTCGGGCACGAGCGGGGAGCCCAAGGCCGTCCAGGTCGCGCATTTCATGGTGCTGATCGCCGGGACGGTGCTGGTCGACAAGTTCGGCCTCGGCACGGATGACGTCGTCTACTGCTCGATGCCGATGTTCCACAGCAACGCCATCGCGGCCGGGTACGCCGTCAGCGCGGCCTCCGGCGCAGCGCTCGCGGTCGCGGAGTTCTCGGCACGCGGGTTCGTCGACGACATCCGGCGGCACGGAGCGACGTACCTCAACTATGTCGGCAAGCCGCTCGCCTACGTCCTGGCGACGCCGGAGCGACCCGACGACGCGGACAACCCCCTGCGCTTCGCCTTCGGCAACGAGGCCTCGGACCGCGACATCCGCGAGTTCGCGAAGCGGTTCGGCTGCTCGGTGTGGGACGGTTTCGGGTCGACGGAGAATGCCATCATCATCACCCGCAACGAGGAGACGCCGGCGGGTTCGATCGGGGTCCCCTTCGACGGGGTCGCCGTCTACGACCGGGTCTCGCGCACCGAGTGCCCGCGCGCGGCGTTCGACGCCGAGGGCCGCATCGCGAACCTCGACCAGGCTGTCGGTGAGCTCGTGAACACGCAGGGCGCTGGCTTCTTCGGCGGCTACTACAACGACGAGTCGGCCACCGCGGAGCGACTCGACGGTGGCATGTACTGGTCCGGCGACCTGGCCTATCGCGATGTCGACGGCTTCGTCTTCCTCGCCGGCCGCACCGACGACTGGTTGCGCGTCGACGGCGAGAACCTCGCCGCTGCGCCCGTCGAACAGTTGCTGCTGCGCCACGACGCCGTCTCCCAGGCGGCGGTCTATGCCGTGGCCGACGATCTCGTCGGCGACCAACTGATGTGCGCGCTGGTGCTGCGCGACGGTGCTTCCCTGGCTCCGGAGGAGTTCGCAGCCTTCCTCGACGCACAGGCAGACCTGTCGCCGAAGGCCTGGCCGCGCTACGTGCGGATCTCGACATCCCTGCCGAGCACCGCGACGAACAAGGTCCTCAAGCGCGAGTTGCGTGCCCAGGCACTGGCCACCGACGACCTGCTCTGGTCGCGGGGCGAGCGGGACCACGTGTACGTCGACCTGGTGAGGAGCAACGCATGAGGTACGACGTCATCGTCCGCAACGGACGCTGGTTCGACGGCGCAGGCGCTGCTTCCGCCGTCCGCAACCTCGGGATCCGCGACGGCCACGTCGTCGCCGTCTCCGCCGACGACCTCGACGCCACCGACTGCCCGCGGGTGATCGACGCGTCGGGCAAGTGGGTGATGCCGGGCATGGTCGACGTCCACACCCACTACGACGTCGAGGTGCTGGTCCAGCCCGGACTTTCGGAGTCGCTGCGCCACGGCATCACCACGACCTTCCTGGGATCCTGTTCGCTCTCGACGGTGCATGCCGCCGCGGAGGACGCCGGTGACCTGTTCGGTCGGGTCGAGGCGATTCCTCGTCCCTACGTCGTGGGTGCGCTCGACGAGCTGAAGACCTGGACGAGTGCGGGGGAGTACGTCGAGGCGCTCGAGCAGCTGCCGCTCGGCCCCAACATCGCCGCCTTCATCGGGCATTCCGACATCCGCTCGGCACGCATGGGCCTTGCGCGATCGACCGACCCGGGCGTCGTACCCACGGCTGCGGAGATGGCGCGGATCGAGGCCGACCTCGTTGACGCGCTGGACGAGGGGTTCGTCGGGATGTCCTCGCAGGAGCTGATGTTCGACAAGCTGGACGGAGAGGTGTGCCGTTCGCGCACCCTCCCCTCGACGTACGCGAAGGGCAGGGAGCGCCGTCGGCTCAACAAGGTCCTGCGCAGGCGGGGAAGGGCGCTGCAGGGCGGTCCCGACGTCGCCAGGCCGCAGAGCCTGGCCCGGATGGCGTTCAGCAGCGCCGGCTGGGGTCGCAAGCCCGCGCTCAAGGTCAGCCTGCTGTCGGCGGCCGACATCAAGGCGATCCCGATGGTCGCCCACATGTTCCCGCTGCTCGCCCGCACGGTGAACCGGCTCGGTGGCAACCTGCGCTTCCAGCACCTGCCGGTGCCCTTCGAGGTCTACTCCGACGGCATCGCGCTGCCGGTCTTCGAGGAGTTCGGCTCGGGCGCGGCGGCGCTGCACCTGTCGAACCAGATCGACGAGCAGCGGGCGCTGCTGGCCGATGAGGACTACCGCCGCTGGTTCCGCAAGGACTATGACAAGAAGTACGGCCCCCGCGTGTGGCACCGCGACTTCTTCGACGCCGAGATCACCGAATGCCCCGACGCCTCGGTGATCGGCAAGACCTTCGGCCAGGTCGGCGTCGACCGCGGCGGCGTGCACCCCGTCGACGCCTTCCTCGACCTCGTCGTCGAACACGGCGAGAAGGTGCGCTGGCGCACGACCATCTCCAACCACCGCCCCAAGGTGCTCGACAAGCTGACGGCCGATCCCGGCGTGCAGCTGGGCTTCTCCGATGCAGGCGCGCACCTGCGCAACATGGCGTTCTACAACTTCGGGCTGCGCCTGCTGCGTCGGGTTCGCGACGCGGAGGCCGCAGGGACGCCGTTCATGACCGTCGAACACGCCGTGCACCGGATCACCGGGGAGCTGGGCGATTGGTACGGCATCGACGCCGGCCACCTGCGCGAGGGCGACCGGGCCGACCTGGTCGTCATCGACCCGGAGCGGCTCGACGACACGCTCGACGACTATGCCGAGGCACCCGTCCCCGCCTTCGGCAACCTGTCGCGGATGGTCAATCGCAATGACGCGACCGTGACGGCCGTGCTCGTCGGTGGCGAGGTCGTCGTCGACGGGGGAGTCCCGACCGATGCCGTCGGCGTACGACGGACGGGCCGGTTCCTACGGGCTTCCTGACCATCACCCGGCAGCTGCCGGGAGCAGCGCGTCACCAGGTGTCGGGCAGCGAGTAGTCGTTGTTCTTGTAGAGATCCTGGTCCTCGTGGCGCTGCTCCTGGCCGCGCTTGTTCTGCTCGTCCAGCCGCTGACGACGGGGGTCCGACTGACCGTCCTGGGGCGGCGGCTTCTTCTCGGGGTCCTGCTGGTCGTCGGGCTGCGGGTCGGACTCGTTGTCCTTGATCTTGTTGTGCAGGCGCCTGTCGACGGCGGCCGCGTCGTCGGTCTGCTTCTTGCCACGTCCTGAGTCCGTGGGGCACTTCCCGTCAGCGAGTGCCTTGATGCCCGCGTTGAACGCGGACTTCGCGTCCTCGAGCGCGCCGTTCTTCAGTGCTGCGTCGCCGACGGCCTCGTGGGCCAGCGACAGGTTGATCCGCACGGTGCACTCATCACGATGGGGCACGCTCCGCAGGGCGACCGTGTAGGACGCGATCGCCTCGTCGTACTTCTCCTGCGCGTGCTCGCTGGCGCCGTCGTCGAAGGGCGCCACCCACGACTCGAACCAGTTGAGGCTGCGGGTGTCTGTGAACTCGGCCGCCGCGCCGTCGTAGTCGCCGCGGTCGAAGGCGTCACGGCCAGCCGCGTTGTGGTGGAGCATCAGGCCCACCTTGAGGGAGTACGCCGCCAGCAGGATGAGCGGCAGGACCCCCAACAGCATCAGACGGATGCGCAGTTGGCGGCGCGGGTTGGCGGGGCGCGGGGCGCGTGAGCTCATCGGTCTCCTCCCGTGCGGGACCGCGGTGCGGTCAGCGTGCGCCGCGATGCCCACAGTGCTTGCCAGCCCGCGTGGAGCTCGATCAGGAGCAACGCCAGCAGGCCGATGCCGGCCACCCAGGTCAGGTCGTGGGCGACAGGGCGGCTGTCGCCGGCGCCGGTGGTCCAGGCCGACCTGAACGACTTCGCGACCGCAGCGAGGCCGCCGGGGGCAGTGCGATGCCGGTAGGACACTCCGAGCTCGTCGGCCACCTTGCGCAGGTTGTCGGGGTCGGCCTTGGAGATCGCATCGCCCCCGGTGGCGGGATCCTGCACGTAGCCGAGCGCAGCATTGTCGTCCTGCGGCATCGGAGCACCCTTGGTCGTGCCATAGCCGAACACCACCCCACCCGAGATCAGGTCGGCCACGTCGGCATAGGACTGGTCGGTGCCACCACTGTCGGTGTCCTCGCCGTCGCTGACGAACACGATGACCCGATGACGTTGCGGATCCTTGGCCGCGGCGCGTTCGAGCATCGCCTTCAGCTCCGGAACGGGACGATCCACCCGGGACCCGACGCCGTCCTTGGGGCCCTCGAGGTAGAGCGTGTCGAGCGAGGCGTCGAAGGCGTCGGCGTCGGTCGTGAGCGGCAGCAGGATGCGAGCGTCAGTGCCGAAGGCCAGCATGCCGAACCGGGCCCCCGGAAGGTCCTTGGCGAGGGTGGCGAGATCGGCCTTGGCACCGCTGATCCGTGCCTCGTGGCCCTGGTAGTCGAGTGCCGCCATCGAGCGGGTGCGGTCGATCACCACGACCACGTCGAGGTCGGACACCTGGGTCTCGACCTCGGCCCGGCCGAAGCCGGGGCGCAGCAGGATGACGACGAACAGCAGCACGATGCCGACCCGGCGCGCGATCGTGAGCGCGGTGGCGAGTTGAGGCGTCATCGGCCCGCCTCCCGTCGATCGCGCAGCCACCAGACCGCCTGGACGGCCCACAGGAGGACCAGGCCGAGCAGGCCGACGCCGATCACCCACGTGCCGAGTTGCGGCCGGTCGAAGATCTGCACGATCGGTGGACGTTTGATCGGCTTGGCGTCGAGCTTGGCGATCGCGTCGATCACCGCGCGCGCACTGCCGTCGGCACCGAGCAGGGAGAACGTCCCGCCCGTGCTGGTCGTTGCTGCCCGGAACTCGTCGACAGCCGCAGGTCGCTCCGCTGTCTTGGGAGCGGCGATGCCGTGCACCACGACGTGTTGCTCACGGGCGATCGCGGCCGCCTCGGGGACGGTGAAGATCCCGGTGCCGATGGGTTCGTTGTCGGAGGCGAGCACGATCGCGCGGCTGCGGTCCTCGTCACGCCGGTCGAAGCGCTGCACACACGAGGCGAGCCCGTCGCCCATCTGGGACTGGATGTCCCAGTCGAGCACCGTTCCGGCGCTGTAGATGGCGTAGTCATCGCTGTAGATGTCGCCCGATGCGAACGCCTTCTCCGCCTCCTTGAGCTGCTCGACCACGTAGTCGTAGTCATCGGTCAGCGGGAACACGGTGATCGCCGCCCCACTCCAGATCGTCAGTCCGACCCGCTCGCCCTTGAGCCCGGCGACGATCGAGCCGAACTCCCGCAGCACCTCGGCGTCGACCTCCGCCATCGAGCCGGATGCGTCCAGGCACAGCACGATGTCGCGGGTTCGCTCCTCCTGGCTCAACGTCTGGCGCTGCTGCAGCCGACCCGAGAGAATCACCGCCCCCGAGCAGGCGACCAGGGCAGCGATCGTCACGCACATGCCGAAGGTGACCTGGCGCTGCACGAGGGTGCGATAGCGGGGAAGCTCCTGCAGGCGCGCCGCGTGGGCGACGAGGGCCGCACCGTCGCGGCTCGGTCGACGCCACCGGCGTGACCACAGCACCAGCAGCAGGACGACGAGCGCGGCCAACGCCAGTGCCAGCCCGGGCCACCGGAAGGCGGTGGCGTCCGACTCCCACATCAGCGTGCCTCCCCGGCGGGGGAGGCGGTGGGCGTCTCAGCTGTCCACGACCCGATCAATGAGCGGGATCGGGTGACAGCGACCTCGAACGCCTCCCGGGCGTGGTCGTCGTCCGGCGCGAACTCCGGCGGATAGACGATCTCCAGGACCTCCACCAACGCAGTCGGCGCCCTCCGACGGAAGTCAGCCAGGGCCATCGACCGCGCTGGAAGGGGCGTCACGATCGCAATGAAGTCACGCACGGTCTCGCTCAACTGCTGATGACCCTGTCGTGGCGAGATCGCGCCTCCTGCCACCTGTGTCTCGATCTCCGCGATCCGCGCCAGATGCCGCTCGCGTATGTCGGGCAACGCGACCTCCCGACGGGCGATCCGCGGTGGCCGGGGCCGGCGGGTGAACCACCAGGCAAGCACGAAGTAGGCAGCCAGAAGGACGGCGAGCACGATCGCGAACCACAACCACCGGTCGGCGTACCCGACCGGGTCGGTGAACTCCTCGGGCAACTCTGCCCGGATCTCACCGGCGACGCGCATGACGGTGCCTCTCCAACAGGCGGAAGACCGCGGTCACGGCTCCGTCGAGGTCGCGGACCTGCTCCTGCACGATGCCGATCTGGTCGAGCCGACGGCGCATGGTGTGGGTCTGATCGGCGACCAGGGCGGCGAATTCTCGGCGCAACTGGGGATCACGGCGCAACCATGCCGGTACCTCTGCGCCGGCGTCCACGTCCAGCAGGCGCTGACCCGCCAGCACAGGGGTGGTCGGGTCGACGTCGCCGACCGTCAGGAAGAGCACCTCGTGCTGGGCGGCCAGACGGCGGAGCAGGCTCGCCTGATCCTCGGTCACGACGGGCTCGTCAGTGACGATGAGCAGGATCGTGCGGCGGCGGATCGTGCGCACCACATGACGAAGCAGTGCCGTGAGATCGCCCGGGGGGCCGTCCGCCGAGATCGCGTCGTACGCCGTCGCGAGAAGCCGCTCCAGATGGAGCTCGCCCCCGGCCGGACGGGAGACGTGCTGGGCGTCGGCGTCACCGTGGACGAGCTCGACGACGTCGCCGTGCTGGACCGCGAGATACCCGGTGATGCCGGCAACCATGATCGCCAGATCCCGCTTGGAGGCAGGGGATTCGCCACCCGCGGCAGCGTCGGGACTGATGCCGGCGAGCGCAGCCATGCTGCGGCCGGTCGAGATTCACAGCAGGACCGTGTGCTTGCGCTCAGCGACATAGCGCTTGACCAGCAGTTGCCGGCTTCGCGCCGATGCCTTCCAGTCGATGTCCTTGACATCGTCACCGCGGACGTATTCGCGCAGGTCGTTGAAGTCGATGCCGCGCCCTGCAT
>JASLDK010000092.1 GCA_030145945.1 Nocardioides sp. | reverse complement strand
AAGGTCCGCAGCCTCTTCCCGACCGAGAAGCTGACCATCGCCAAGATCGACCGGCAAGAGCTCATCGAGTCGGTCAAGCGGGTCTCGCTGGTGGCCGACCGCAACACCGCCGTCCAGCTCAGCTTCCGCGACGGCGCCCTGATCCTCGACGCCGGCTCCGGCGACGACGCCCAGGCCTCCGAGTCCGTCGCCGCGCAGATCGACGGCGAGGACCTGGTCACCGGCTTCAACCCCAACTTCCTGCTCGACGGCCTCACCGCCATCGACGAGCAGGTCGTCGAGCTCGCGTTCACCCAGGCGGCCAAGCCGGTCGTCATCAGCGGTACGCCGGACGAGGGTGCCCAGGACGACGGTGGGTCGTTCCGCTACCTCCTCATGCCTCGCCGCCTGCTGAGTTGAGGGTGTCCGAGTAGCGTGTGACTGACCCTCGGAGACCAGGAGAGAGCATGCACATCGGACTCGTCGGACTCGGCAAGATGGGTGGCAACATGCGCACCCGGTTGCGCAATGCCGGTCACACCGTGGTCGGTTACGACCGCAACCCGGACCTCGCCGACGTGGCGAGCCTGGCGGAGATGGTCGAGGCGCTACCGTCGCCCAAGGTCGTCTGGGTGATGGTTCCGGCCGGTGACCCGACGCGCTCGACCGTCAACGAGCTCAAGGAGCTGCTCGGCGAGGGTGACCTGGTCGTCGACGGCGGCAACTCGAAGTACACCGACGACGCGATCAATGCCGCGTCGCTGGCCGAGAAGGGTGTCGGCTTCGTCGACTGCGGTGTCTCCGGCGGGGTCTGGGGCCTGGAGAACGGCTATGCCCTGATGTACGGCGGCGCCACCTCCGACATCGAGAAGGTCCAGCCGGCCTTCGACGCACTCAAGCCGGAGGAGGGTGGCGCGGTCCACGCCGGCTCGACGCCGGGCGCGGGGCACTTCGCCAAGATGGTCCACAACGGCATCGAGTACGCCATGATGCAGGCCTACGCCGAGGGCTGGGAGCTGCTCGAGAAGGTCGACATCGTCGAGAACGTGCCCGCCGTCTTCGAGTCGTGGCGCCACGGGACCGTGATCCGGTCCTGGCTCCTGGACCTGCTGACCGAGGCCATCGACAAGGACGAGCACCTCGACGCATTGCGCGGGTACGCCGACGACTCGGGTGAGGGTCGTTGGACGGTGGAGGCGGCGATCGACAACGCCGTCCCCATGCATGTCATCGCCTCGTCGCTGTTCGCGCGGTTCACCTCGCGGCAGGACGACAGCCCGGCGATGAAGGCGATCGCCGCAATGCGCAACCAGTTCGGCGGTCACGCCGTCCACACCGACCCGCCGCACGGCGGGGAAGCCAGCTAGCGCCGGAGGTCGAGGAGGCCGGCCACGGCCGTCACGAGACCCCCGGCATCTCGTGACGGTTGCTGCGTAACCTCCTCGATGTCCCTAGATCGCGAGGATCGCGCGGACGAGCGCCCACCCGAGCCAGGCCACGAGCACCGCGATCGACAGCGGCTGTCGGACCAGCCGGTCGAGTGAGGGCGCGGGGGTGCCGCGCAGGCGCGCGCGGATCGCGACGGCACCGACCGCGACGATCACCAGCGCCAGCAGGAGCCCGAAGGGGTGGGCGAGGAAGGCGTCGCGCCACCAGCCGTGCATGAGGTAGGTCCACGACCGGGTCAGACCGCAACCGGGGCACGGCAGCCCGGTCAGTCGACGGAACGGGCAGATGATGGGCCCGTCCTCGATGTGGTCGACGGGCAGCAGCGCACCCACGCCCAGCGCGGCGACGCCGACGGCTGCGACCACCTCGGAGGCGGCCAGTCGTCGGGTCGCCGGCGCAGGGGCGTGAACGCGGTTCATTGCGGAGGGCCGATCAGCGCAGCGGACGGCCCTGGGCGTCCGGCACCTTGCGCAGCAGGACCAGGATCAGGTCGATGATCGACCAGATGCCGAGGCCTCCGCAGGTGAGCAGCTTGGCGACACCGAGGCCGGTGTAGCCGAGGTAGAAGCGGTCGACGCCGAAGCTGCCGAGCAGCCACGACAGCAGCACCGTCGTCAGCCAGTCCTTGTCGGAGAACAGGCCGGGCACGTCCTTGGCCAGGACGTACTGCGGGCTGTCGGCGCTGCGGACAGCCGTGTCGGACTTGAGCTGGCCCGACACCGCCATCTGGGCGAGGTGGCCGAACTCGATCGGCCCCTGTTCCTGGCCGAGGTAGTTGATGAAGAACGGCCCGGTCGGGTTGCCGAAGGCCTGCGGTGCGCCGTACCCCGGCTGGCCGTACCCCGGCTGGGCGTAGGGCTGCTGGGCGTACTGCTGGCCGTACTGACCGTCGCCGGGGTTGCCGTACTGCGGCTGTCCGTAGCCGGCCGGTGGCTGGGCGGGCGGCGGCGCGGATGGCTGCTGCCACGTCGGCTGCTCGGGCTGGGAGGGCTGAGCAGGCTCGGACGGCTCCTTGCGGAACGGGTCGGGAGCGTCGAACGGGCCGGTCGGCGGTTGCGTCATGCATTCACTTTAGGGTTCACGGGCTGACTCCAAACCTGCGACGCGGTGTGACCTCGGTCCGGGATCAGGGAGAATCGACGCAGGGCGCAACGTGAAGGAGGTGGGGCCGGTGCATGTCGCGCGACTGAGCCTGCACGACTTCCGTTCGTACGCCGACGTGGACGTCGAGCTCGACGCCGGGGTGACTGCCTTCGTCGGTCGCAACGGGCAGGGCAAGACCAACCTCGTCGAGGCGGTCGACTACCTCTCCCGACTGTCCTCGCACCGGGTCGCCACCGACGCGCCGCTGATCCGCGCCGGCACCGAGCAGGCTGTGATCCGGGCGGCGGTCGTCCGCGACGGGCGGACGGCGATCCTGGAGGTGGAGCTCAACCCGGGGCGCGCCAACCGCGCGCGGATCAACCGGTCCGCGCTGCCGCGGGTGCGGGACCTGGCGGGCGTCGTGCGCACGGTGGTGTTCAGCCCCGAGGACCTCGCGCTGGTGAAGGGCGATCCTGGCGGGCGACGCCGATTCCTCGACGACCTCCTCGTGCTGCGCACCCCCCGCTACGCCGGCCTGATCTCCGACTACGAGCGGGTGCTCAAGCAGCGCAACACCCTTCTCAAGACCCTGTACGCCGCCCGCGGATCGGCTCGTGACGCGGCGCTGGAGACGCTCTCGGTGTGGGACGAGCAGCTCATCTCCACGGGCACCGAGCTGTTGGCGGCCCGGATGGCGTTGAGCGCCGACCTGGCGCCGTACGTCGGGAAGGCTTATGAGGCGGTGGCTCGGGGTGCGACCCGCGACGATGCCCGGATCGCCTATCAGCCGAACGTTCCCGAGCCGACCCCCGATGGGTTCCGCGCGGAGGTGGCGCGGCGTCAGGCCGATGAGATCGGGCGGGGGGTGACCTTGGTCGGGCCGCACCGCGACGACCTGCTGCTGACCCTGGGCCCCGGCGACGACAACCGGCTGCCGGTGCGGGGCTATGCCAGCCATGGTGAGTCGTGGTCGTTCGCGTTGGCGCTGCGCCTGGCGTCCTACGACCTGTTGCGGGCCGATGGCGACGACCCGATCCTGGTCCTCGACGACGTCTTCGCCGAGTTGGACGCCGAGCGTCGCACCCAGCTCGCCGGTCTCGTGGCGGGCGCGGAACAGGTGCTGATCACGGCCGCCGTCGCGGATGACGTGCCTGAGCAGTTGTCGGGCGCGACCTTCCGGGTCGCGGACGGGGAGGTCACCCGTGTCTGACCCGAACCCCCCCGCAGACCGCAACAGCTCTGCCGACCGCGACAGTTCTGCCGAGCCGGACGAGGCCCCCGAGGACCACCGCCCCGACGGTCTCGACCTGGCGCGCGCGTTGACGGCCGGCACCGCCGGATCCAGTACGACGCCCGCCCGGCCGCGCCCGCGGGCCAAGGACCAGGGAGGCGAGCGCCGGATGTTCCGGCGGCGCGGGGATCGTGGTGAGGCGCAGTTGAGCGGTGCCTGGCCCGACGGGCGCGACCCGCAGCAGCTGACCAGCGAGCTCGGTCGTCTGATCCAGGATCGGGGCTGGGCGCTGGACCTGCGGGTGCGGGGGGTGTTTGCGCGATGGGCGGAGATCGTGGGTCCGGAGATCGGGGCGCACAGCACGCCGGAGACGTTGCTGGACGGCACCCTCGTGGTGCGGACCGACTCGACCGCCTGGGCGACCCAGCTCAAGCTGCTGGCGCCGACGCTGGTGAAGCGGCTCAACGAGGAGCTGGGTGACGGCACGGTGCTGGTGGTCGAGGTGCTGGGACCGCATGCGCCGAGCTGGAAGCACGGTCGGCGCAAGGCGCCGGGCAGCCGGGGGCCGCGCGACACCTACGGCTGAGAGGTTCCGCCAGGAGGGCGAAACCTGGTCTCGTCCGCGGTGTCATCATCAAGGGGGACGGCGGGGGCAAGTGGGAGGCACGGAATGAGGGTGAGGGCGCTGGCGCGGCGTCTCGTCGGCGACCTGGTCAGCGACGACGCCGGCTCCGCGACGACCACGGTCGTCGCGTCGATGCGGCGTGCGACGTTGCGGGCCATGGCGGGCTGGCAGGTCGTCCTGGTGCCGACCGTTGTGGTCGAGCCGCGCGATCTCGGCACCCGTGCGGCTCTGCTCGCCTGTCACCTGGTGCTCGCGGGGATCGCGCTGCTCGCCGCGGAGCGTCGCGCACCTTCCTGGCTCGTCGTGGTCGCTGCCTATGGCGTCTTCCTCGCCGACTGGTCGGCGGTCACGTCCGTCGACCAGCCCCTCCTGCTGGGGTCGTGTTGGCTGGCCAACCTAGCCGCCGCGCTGCCCACGTTCGTGATGCGCGGACGAGCGGCCCTGGTGATGCCGATCGCGCTGGCCTGCGGCGTCCCCGTCGCCATGGTGCTGCTCTGGCCCGATTCCGGCAGCCCGCTGCCGGCGGCGGTCGCCCCGACGGCGCTCGCGATCATCCTGGCGTCGCGGATCGGTGTGTCCTTCCTGCTCGACTTCACCCGGGAGGCCGACACCCAGCGTGAGCTCATGGATGCGGAGCGGCTCAGCCTGGAGGTACGCCGGGCGGCGAGTCTGCGGGCGGCGGAGGATGCGCGACTCGTGCACGACACGGTGATCAACACCTTGGGTGCGTTGGCCAACGGCGGTGCCGGTGTCGACGACCTGGATCTGGTGCGGGCCCGCTGTGCCCGCGACATCACGACGGTCGCGTCGATCGTCGAGGATGCGGACCTCCTGGCGCGCACCGGCGGGATCAGGGAGGGTCACGACCTGCTCGGCATCCGGGTCGTGGAGCGCGGCCTGACCGGGGCCGGGCTTCGAGCTCAAGAGGGACTGCTGCCGCCCGCGTCGGTGGAGGTCCTCGCGAGGGCGTCGACCGAGTTGGTGCGCAATGCGGCCAAGCACTCGGGAGCTGACGAGGTGGTCGTCGACATACGCGCGACCGGATCGGGGCTTGTGGTCGAGGTCAGCGACGAGGGGGTCGGGTTCGACGGTGTTGCGCGACCGGGGCGAGGCATCGCGGAGTCCGTCCTCGCCCGTCTGCCCGGCACCGGGGTCACCCTCGAGCTGGTCAGTGCGCCGGGAGAGGGCACGCAAGCGACCCTGTCGTGGAGCGGAGAAGGTGCTCCGGCGGAGGTGGTCGACGACGATCTGGACGACCTGCAACGCGTCGTCGTCGGTCTGCAGCGCCGCGCATCCGGCCTGCTCGCGGCGGGAGTCGTGGTGGTCGGTCTCTGGCTCGCCCTGACCAATCACCGCGGTCAGTTCACCGCCGAGTATCCGATGGTCGCCGTCGTCGCCGCCGTGTGTGCGTTGGCCTGGTGGGGGCGCGGGTGGATGCGCCACCGTTGGGTCCTGCCGGTGGTCCTGACGATCGGGTCGAGTGGCGCGTTCGTGCTCTCGGCGCAAGCGGTCGGCTTCGGTCGCGACGATGTCGTGCTGTGGCAGGCGATCTGTCCCAGTGGACCCTTGCTGCTGCTGGCCGGCGATCCTGCCTGGCGCCGGTTCGTCCCCTGGGCCGGAGGCGTGGTGGCCGCGACGGTGGTGACGCTCGCCGCGCTGGTCGCCCCCGATGCCGGGATGGCAGCCCTGTCGGTCCTGGTGGCGGGGGTGGCGTGCGTGAGCCTGGTCGGCGCCTGGTTGGGATTCCAACGGATGGTGGCGACCGTCGGCCGCCAGGCGGTGTCGGACCGGCAGTCGGCCCTGCGGCTGCGGACCGATGCCGAACGCCGCGCCGCGGCCAGCCGTGCCCGCCGCAGGTGGGCGGTCGCCGGTCTGAGCCGGTCGGTCGGCATCCTGCGGGAGGTGGCCGAGGAAGGGACCGACCCCCGTACGGCGCCCTGGCCGGAGATCTGCGCGGAAGAGGAGAGCTATCTGCGACAGCTCACCCTGCTCAACCCCGAGCTGGTGCAGATGGGCGAATGTTTCGCGCGCGCCCTCGCGCAGGCCCGCAGCACCGACCGCGTGCTGCTCGTCCGGTCCGGCTCGATGGACGTCGACGCGCCCCGTGCGGCGGCCATCGGGGAGCTGATGACGGCAGCGCTGTCGGCTGTCCCTGCCGGGGCACAGGTGACGGCGACGCTCTTCCCGGCCCAGCACGAGTTGCGGTTCAACCTGGTCGGCCCCGGACCCCAGTTGTCGCAGGCGGCAGACGCCTGGATTCCGCCGTACGGGACGGACGTCACGGTCCGCCACCTGGGGACCCAGGGTCTGGTCGAGGTGGTGCTCACCCACCATGAGGTACGCCGGGAACCTCGTGCCGCCTGACCCCCACCTGGGGGTCAAGTTGGGGGTCAGGGCGGCGTTTCGCTGTGCGTGATAGTCCCTTGAACTAGCGTCACGAGTGCCGATCTCCCGGGGGACCGATGTGGCGGGAGCGAGGATGGAGAAGGAATGCGGCAGATGAACGACCCGATCGATCGTGGAGCACGACGCTACGAGTGGCGCGTGGCGATCGTCGAGGACCACATGCTGCAGCGCAAGCGCACCGAGGAGCTGGTCAACGCGCAGCCCGGTCTTCAGGTCGTCTGGGGCGGGGAGACGTTGCCCGACTTCGTCGACTGGGTCGGCCAGGTCCCCGAACAGCGCCGTCCGCAACTGTTGATCCTCGACCTGATGGTCGAGCGCGGTCCCGCCGCGGACCCGGACGTGATCCGGGCGCTGACCCGCGCCGGACTCCGCATCCTGGTCCTGTCGGCCATGGCGTCGCCCGAGCTGGTCCGCAAGGTGTTGCGGGCCGGTGTCGGCGGTGTCGCCGGGAAGCGCGACTCCGAGGAGGACCTGGTCGCCGCGATCTGGACCGTGATCGGCCGTGGCCAGTGGCTGACCCCCGAGCTCGCCAGTGTCATCGCCGGCGATGCCGACCGGCCGCACCTGAGCGACCAGGAGGAGCGGGCGCTGGTGCTCTATGCCTCCGGCCTGACCCTGGACGCGGTCGCCGAGGCGATCGGCGTACAGAAGGACACGGCGAAGAAGTACCTGAGCCGGGTGAAGGCGAAGTACGCCGCCGCGGGCCGCGAGGTGCGCACCAAGATCGAGCTCAATCAGGCCGCGCAGCGCGACGGCTATCTGGACGGTCCTCACGTCGGCTGATCAGGGGTCAGGGCTCGTCGGTCGCTGACCTCCGCCGGGAGGTCATTTCCGGGAGCCGCCGCCTGCGAGCGCCGAGGCGGCCCCGCAGCCGTCCTTAGGTTGGGACGACCGTGCTCGCCGACCGGGGGGATCGAGCGAGCCTTCGTGATCTCATCCTGGGGCAGAGGGACTCGTGGCTGCACACTCCGGCGGGACCGGGACCGGACGTGAAGACGCCGGCGGTCGCCGCTACCGCTGGCGGGTCGCCATCGTCGAGGATCACTTGCTCCAGCGGCGCCGTGCCGAGGAACTGGTCGCCGCGCAGTCCGGACTGTCGATCGTGTGGAGCGGTGAGACGATGCGTGAGTTCCTCGCCTGGTTCCAGAAGGCGCCCACCCGTCAGCGCCCGCACCTGCTGCTGCTCGACCTCCGGGTCGACCGCGGCCCGAGCGTGGAGCCCGAGCAGGTGCGCGACATCGTCCGGGTCGGTGTCAAGGTGCTGGTCGTGTCGGCCATGTCGTCACCCGAGCTGGTGCGCCAGGTGCTGCGGGCCGGCATCGCCGGGGTGGTCGGCAAGCGCGACCGGGAGGCGGACCTGGTCGCCGCGATCTGGACCGTCCTGGGACGCGGGCAGTGGTTCAGTCCCGAACTCGCCGGCATCATCGGGGTCGAGGAGGAACGACCTCGTCTCAGCGATCAGGAGGAGCGGGCGCTGGTGCTCTACGCCTCGGGCTCCAGCATGGTCGAGGTGGCCGAGAGGCTCGGCGTGCAGGCCAACACGGCGAAGAAGTACCTGAGCCGGGTGAAGGCGAAGTACGCCGCCGTGGGCCGCATCGTCCGTACCCGGCTCGAGCTCAACCACGCTGCCCAACGTGACGGCTATCTGGACGGACCGGGCCGGGACTGACCCCCGCTCAGGGGTCATTTCGACTGCTCTCCCCCGAACCCTGGGTCGGAAGGACCGCATCCTCAATACCGTCCTTGTGGTGAAGCACGACATCGACGCCGCGCCGACCCCGACTGCCTGCGGTGTGGTGCAGGGCGGACCCCACTCTCGCCCAGCGCCACCCGCAGGCTCCCGGACGTCCCGGCTGACCTCCCGGTGGCAGGGTCGCCTCGCCCGGGTGGTCGCCACGGCGGCCGTGGGCACGCTGCTGCCAGCGGCTGTCGTCGCGTCGTCCGCGTCGGCCACCGCGGCGCCGTCGACCCCGTCGTCCTCGTCGGTCTCGTCGGCAGTGACCTCCGGCCGAACCGCCTGCGTCGCACCGCTCGCGCCGTTCACGCCCAGGACCGCCACGATCCCGGCGATCGGCCGGACGGTCGGAGTCGTGGGTGTTCGGCGTACCAGGTCGGGGGCGGTGGGCACGCCCCCCGTCTCCAACCGCGGGAAGTGGTTGATGGGCATCGACGCCCAGGTCCAGCCCGGGGAGGGCGAGGGGTCGGTGATCATGGTCGCCCACACCTGGCCCGACAACTCCGCGCTGGGCAACGCGTTCCTGCGCTCCCTCCAGGCAGGGGACCGGCTGACCCTGTCGAACGGCGACGGGACCGCCAGCGCCTGCTACCAGGTGTCGAAGCGCAAGAAGTACGCCGCCAACCGGGTCCCGCGACGCAAGGCCTACCGCTACTGGGGACCGGAGCAGCTCGTCATCGTCGTGTGCTCCGGCAAGCGGCTGGGCCCGGGCAACTGGAGCCACCGGACGATCTGGTTCGCGACGCCCGTGAGCGACGGCTGACCACCGGCCCAGAACCGCTTCCGGCGTACCTGGGCATGTCGGCCCCCCTGAACGGCGCTCCGATCGCCGTTTCCAGGCCTTCTGTGGGCACATTTCACGAGAAGTCGTCCACAGGGACAGCCCAGAGACGTGTCCAGAGGCTCTCAGGCGGCTAATATGGAGCTTTGGCCGGGGAGCGCGTCCATGGCGTGCTCACTCGGTCATCTCCGTGCTTTGCCATGCCTTCGCCAAGTGAAGAGGTCCCGCGTGTCCACTGACGACCCGACCACCCCGGCCGACCAGCCCACCCCGGGCAACTCGACCGAGGTCACTGCCGACTACGACGCATCGGCGATCCAGGTCCTCGAGGGGCTCGAAGCGGTCCGCAAGCGCCCGGGCATGTACATCGGCTCGACCGGTGAGCGCGGCCTGCACCACCTGATCTGGGAGATCGTGGACAACGCGGTCGACGAGGCGCTCGCCGGGCACTGCGACACGATCAAGGTGTCGCTCAACCCGGACGGCTCGGTCAGCGTGGCCGACAACGGCCGTGGCATCCCGACCGACACGGCGCCCGGCCAGGAGTTGCCGGCCGCGACGCTGGCCCTGACCGTCCTGCACGCGGGCGGCAAGTTCGGCGGCGGCGGCTACAAGGTCTCCGGCGGTCTGCACGGCGTCGGCTCCTCGGTCGTCAACGCGCTCTCCACCCACCTCAAGCTCGAGATCAAGAACCGGGGCTTCCTGTGGGAGCAGGAGTTCTCCCTCGGGATCCCCGACTATGCGCTGCGCCAGGTCCGTCCCCTCGAGGACGGCGAGCGCACCGGCACCACCGTCACCTGGTGGGCCTCGCCGGAGATCTTCGAGACCACCGACTACACCCTCGAGACGATCTCGACCCGGTTCCGCGAGATGGCCTTCCTCAACAAGGGCCTGCGGATCGAGTTGCGCGACTCCCGGCCCAAGGCCGAGGACCTCGCCGACGCCGTCGAGGACGGCACGAGCGACGACGCCGGCGTGGCTGTCGGCGTGACCGAGGTGCACGCCGTCGACATCGACGGCCACAAAGCACTCGAGCAGGTCTTCCAGTACGAGCGCGGCCTGGCCGACTACGTCGACTTCCTCAACCGCAGCAAGACCCCGATCAGCTCGATCATCGCCTTCGAGGGCGAGACGGGGGACTCCGTCGCCAACCCGATGAGCCTCGAGCTGGCG
>JASLDK010000061.1 GCA_030145945.1 Nocardioides sp. | reverse complement strand
GAGCTCGGACAGCACGAACGCCGGGATCAGCGTCGCGGTCGAGACGTCGTCGCGGTTCTTGGGGAGCTTGCGGTCCGCGACGCTGGTCAACAGCTGCAGCTCGCCGTCGTCGGTGTTGTCGAGCATGAAGTTGCGCAGGGGCTCCATGCCGTCCTTGAAGGCGACCGAGGTGGTCTTGTCGCCGTTGAGATAGGGCTGCACGCCGTCGTCGTTCACCTGCGAGAGCACGGGCGACATGATGAACAGGCTCAGGAAGAGCGCCAGTCCGGCGAGCACCTGGTTGTTGGGAGTCTGTTGGAGACCGAGCGCGTTGCGAGTCAGGCCGAGCACCACGAGGATCTTGGTGAAACTCGTGCAGGTCAGCAGGATCGCCGGCAGCAGACTGAGCAGGGTCAGCGCGAGGAACACCAGCATGCTGTGGCTGGGGGTGTCGGTCATCCCCGACAGGTCGATCTTGACCGAACCGCCGCCATTCCCCGGTCCTTTGGGGCCGTTGGGCCCGTTCGGGTCGGGCGGCGCCTGGGCGAGCAGCAGGCTCAGCCGGGTGCCGGCCTCGAGGAGCACAGCGCTCACGACGCCCGCTTTCCGGTGACGGCCGCCATGGCGTCCTTCCAGGTCTGGGGGGAGAGCACGGATCCCGCCAGGGCGTTGGCATTCGGCTTCGGGATGGTCCGGGGTACGCCGACGGGCCGGCGCGTGTTGCCGGCGCTCTGTCCCTGGGCGTCGGCGTCCTCGGTTTCGGCGTCCTCGATGTCGGCGTCCTCGGCGTCGATGCCTTCGGCCCCATCGAAGTCAGCCAGACCCGCGGTCAGGTCCAGGCCGACTTCGTCGGGCTCCACCTCGGCGAGCAGGGTGACCTGCTGCTCGGTGGTGCCGACCACGAGCACCCGCGTGCCGACCGCCACGACGGCGAGTCCCTGGCCACGACCGATCGCCTGACGCGCGACGACCTGGATCGTCGCACCTGCGGGCGCCTTGAAGCGCTTGTTGACGGTGCGTGCGATCAGCAGGAGCAGCCCCACGACGAGTGCGAGCGAACCGGCCAGCCGGATCGCCAGCTCGCCGAGGCCCGCGCCTCCTGATCCGTCGGACATCGCGATCAGACCGCCGCGTTCGCGTCGATGATCTCGGTGACCCGCAGGCCGAAGTCCTCGTCGACGACGACGACCTCACCGCGGGCGACCAGCCGACCGTTGACGAGCAGGTCGGCCGGGCTGCCGGCGGCACGGTCCAGCTCGAGCACCGCGCCGGGGGTGAGGGCGAGCAGGTCGCGCACTGTCATCCGGGTCCGGCCCAGCTCGACGGTCACCTCCATGTCGACGCCCTGCAGCAGCTCGAGGCCGCGGGGGGCGACGGCCGAGGCGGCCGCGCCGAACGCCGGTACGAAGGGCTCGGGCGCGGACTCGGCTGCGAGGTCTCGTGACGGTTGCTGCGCAACCTCCTCGACGTCCAGCGGCTCGCGGGCACCGGCCAGTGTGGCGTCGGGAACGAGCACTGCGGCGGCGATCCCGGTCCCGATCAGCGGCACCGTGGTGAACGCCCCGAGCTCGACCTCGATGTCGAGGCTCTCGAAGTCGAGGGTCTGCGCGGCACCGGTGTGGGCCCCGAGCTGGCGGGCGGCGGCGTCGAGTGCGGGCTGCACGGCGGCGGCCACGTCGAGTGCCCCCATCGGGCTGCTGGCGAGGGCATCGGTGAGCTCGGTGCCGATCAGGATGACCACCCGACCGGGCACGCCGCCGGTGAGGTCGGCGACCGCGCCACCGGCGAAAGCCGCGGTGACGTGGGGGGATCCGGGCTGTGCGGGACCGGCCTGAAGCGGCGTCACCGACGGGAGTGCCGCGGCAGCCGCGATGGCCACCGCCTCGGCGAGGGCGGTCGGCTCGAGTACGTCGGTCATGATCAGGACTCCTGGGGCGTGGTGACGATGAGCGCGGCGAGGCGTTGGCCGCGCGCGCCGGGGGTGGCATGGGCGAAGGTGTTGCCGGCGACGGTGACATCGAGTGGTGCCGACGCGGGGTGCGTGAGCCGCAGCACCGCACCGGGCTTGAGTGCAGCGAGCGTCGCCGGGTCGACGTCGATCGGGCGGAACTGCACCGACACGTTGACCGGGACCCGCTGGAACTGCTCCTGCAGCAGCGCGGCCGACTGGGCGCGCTGGGCGCGCTCGCGATCGGAGACCGCGCCGTTTCCGCTCGCCTTGGCGAGATGGGGGAGCAGGCCGCTGAAGGGGAGGCAGACCGTCATCTGGTGCGGCCGCTCCCCGATGCGCAGCTCGAGGGTCACCACCACCATCACGTCGGCAGCACTCGCCACCTGCGCGAACTGCGGGCTGTACTCCACGCCCGTGACGGTCGGGTCGAGCGTCACGATGCCGTCGAGCGCGTAGCGCATCTCGCCGAGCATCCGCTCCACGAGTCCGCGGAAGACACTGTCCTCGATCTCCGTCAGCGGTCGATCGGGTTGCTCGTCGGAGCCGGGCCCGCCGAGCATGTGGTCCAGGCACGACATGGTCGCGAACAGCGGGATCTCCAGGACGCCGGTGCCGGGGATCGGATCGGCGGTGAAGAGGGTCATGTACGTCGACGGGCCGAGGCTGTCGACGTACTCCGCATAGGTCCGCTGCTCGATGCCCGTCAACGCCACCGTGCACACGGTCCGCAGGGAGCTGGTGAACACGGTCGTCGCCTGGCGGGCGAAGCTGTCGAAGCCGAGCTGAAGGGTGCGCTGGTGCTCGCGGGAGAGCTGGATGGGTCGCCGGAAGTCGTACGGCGTCGGCTCGGCCGTGCGGGGTCGGCGGCTGCGCCGCGTGAGGGTCACGACGTGCACATCGTCGTTCCGCGCGGCGATCTGAGGGGTCGGCAGCACGCCGCCCGGTCAGGGTCCCGTGATCACTTCGGACTACTCACGGTCCCTAGGACGGTCCCAGGCGTTTCCGCCGAATAGTGACTTGTGACGGCCGAGTGGTGAGTTTGTGCTTGTCGAGTGGTGACTTGTTGACCGAGTTGAGGAAACAAGTCACCACTCGGGCGTCAGAACTCACGACTCGAGCGTCACAAGTCACGATTCGGGCGTCAGAACTCACGACTCGGCGGTCGCTGGGTCACTGGGTGACGTACTCGGTGAAGTAGACGTCCATCACCTCGTGTTCGTAGCGCTCCTTGAGCTTGTCGAGCAGCTGTTTGCGCAGCGCTTCGCGGATGTCGGGCTTGTCGACCTCACCGACGGGGAGGCCGCTGAAGACGGTGATCGCGGCGTCGAGGGCCTTGCTGCCGTCGGCTTCCTTGGCCTTGTCGGTGAGTTGGAGGGCCATGCCGAGGCGGAGGTAGTGGCCGCCGGCGAGATTGATCTGGATGGCGTCGAGGGTGAGGACCGCGCCGGGCTTGGGGGCGGCGTTGGGGTCGGCTGGCTTCAGGACGAAGAACCAGGCGCCTCCGGCCAGCAGCGCGACGAGGAGGATGCCGATGCCGAGGAGCTTGCCCTTCCCCTTCTTGGCGGGGGCTTCCTCCGCGGCGGGTGCGTCGATGGTGGCGGTCATGGTCGTTCCTCTCCAGAGGTGCCGGGGTTCGTGCTGTCGGTGAGCGATTCGGGGTGGGTCGGTCCGGCGCCGACCGCGGCCGGATCACCGCTGGTGGGGGTGCCGTCGCCGCCGGGGTCGCTGGGCAGGTCGCCGAGGCCGGCCTCGCGGCGCAGTTCGTCATAGGCCTTGCCCATCAGGGCGCGGGTCTCGGCGGGCTGCTGGCTGAGGACGAGGATGTCGACGCGCTTGTTGACGGTCTGGGATCCGGCGACGGCGGGGTCGATCAGGGGCTTGGTGTGGCCGAAGCCGGTGGCGCGCAGACGACCGGTGGCGATGGCGTGCAGGCCTTCGAGCCGGTGCAGGACGGTGGCGGCGCGGGCCAGGGAGAGCTCCCAGTCGGAGGGGTAGTACTTCGGCTGGACCTTCTCCTGGTTCGTGTGGCCGTCGAGCTCGATCGGCTCGCTCAGTCCCGCGAGGACAGGGGCGATGGTGTCGATGACGTGGCGCCCGCGTGGCGTCAGGTCGGCCATGTCCGGGTCGAAGACGACGTGCTGGGAGACCAGACTGACCACGAGGCCGCGTTCGTCGATGGTGGCGCGGACGTCGTCGCGCAGTCCCTTGGCCCGCAGCGCCTTGTCGATCTTCTTCCAGACCTTCAGCAGCCGGTCGACCTCGACGCGGGCTGCTCCCTCGGCGCGTTCGTTGCGGAGCCGGTCGTTCTCCTGGAGCACCTTCGTCACGCTCTCACGGGCGGACTCGGGGACCTGCGCGAGGAGCATCTGGTACGACGCCTGGCCGGCGTCGCTCACACCCTTCGCGCTGTTGACCGGGCTGGCACCGTTGAGGATCGACTGCTCGCGGCCGAATCCCTCCGACAGGCCGCTCTTGAGCTCCGCGTACTTCTTCTCGTCGACACTGGACATCGCGAACATGACGATGAAGAGCACCATCAGCAGGGTCACCATGTCGGCGTACGTCACGAGCCAGCGTTCGTCGGCGTGGGCCTCGTCGTGGTCGTCGTCGTGGTGGCGCCGTCGGCCGCCGCCTCCCTTGCCGGGGGGCTTCGCGCCGGACATCAGGCAGCCTCCGCCTCGGCGGGCGTGGGCAGGAGCGAGCGCAGCTTCTCCGCGACCAGGCGCGGGTTGGCGCCGGACTGGATGGCGGCGACGCCTTCGATGGCGACCTCCATCCGGGCGCACTCGAGCTCGCCGAGGCGCTTGAGCCGGTTGGAGATCGGCAGCCAGATCACGTTGGCCGACATCACGCCCCACAGGGTGGCGACGAAGGCGCCGGCGATCAGATGGCCCAGTTCTTCGGGGGTTGCGAGGTTCTCGAGGACGTGGACCAGGCCCATGACGGTGCCGATGATGCCGATCGTCGGGGCATAGCCGCCGGCGTCGCCGAAGAACTTCGCGCCCTGCTTGTCGTCGCGCTTCTTGGCGCGCAGCTCGGCCTCGAGGATGTCGCGTACGTCGTCGGGGTCGGTGCCGTCGATGGCCATCGTGACGCCCTTGACGAGGAACGGGTCGTCGATGGTGCGCAGGCTGTCCTCGAGAGCGAGGAGCCCTTCGCGGCGGGCGCGCTCGGCGAGGCCGACGACCTGCGGGACCAGGGTCTCGGCGGGCTCGACGGAGCCGGAGACGGCCCGCTTGAGGTTGCCGACGGCAGCCTTCGCGTCGGCCATCGTGCCGCCTGCGACGGTCACCATGATCGTCGTGCCCAGGACCAGCAGCATGGGCGGCAGCAGGATCAGGCTCATCGGGTTGCCGCCCTCGAGCACGTTGGCGACGACGATGATCACCAGGCCGAGGGCGATGCCGATCGGCGTTGCGATGTCCTTCACGGGGTCACTCCTCGTGGGGGTACGGCGCTGAGGCGACCGTGGCGTGCCGAGCGAACGGGCGGCAGGGTGGACGCATCGGGCAGGGCAGCACGCGCGACGATCGCGGAGCGATAGTCGACGACCGCGTCACGGACCTGATCGAGCGACTCGGACACGATGTACTTCGTGCCGTCGACCAGCGTGACCACCGTGTCGGGGGTGCAGTCGACGCGCTCGATGAGATCAGCGTTCATCAAGAACGTGGTCCCGGAGAGTCGGGTCAGCGAGATCACCGCGGCACCTCCGTGTGCGTGGCTCGTCGTGGAACTTCGTCGTGGCTGGGCTGTTGGTGGCCCTCGACCGACGTCGTGCGGAGCGCCGTCCGTGGCGTTCCAGTGGTCTCATCGGCCGGCGGGGACAGTCCCTGACCAAAAGCACCGTTTTGGGGACGGTTTTGGTGCTTTTCGGCAGGGACTGTCCCGCCGGGCCGGGTCAGCGCTTGATGTTGACGAGCTCCTCGAGCACCTGGTCGCTGGTGGTGATCACCCGCGAGCTGGCCTGGAAGCCGCGCTGGGCGAGGATCAGGTTGGTGAACTCGGCCGACAGGTCCACATTGGACATCTCGAGCGCACCGGCCTGGATCTGGCCGCGCTGGCCCTGACCGGCGACACCGAGCTGGACCGCGCCGGAGTTGGCGGACTCGCGGAACGCGGTGTCGCCGATCTTCTGCAGGCCCATCGGGTTGGTGAAGTCGGCAACCGCGAGCTGCGCGATGTCGCGCTGCACGCCGTCGGAGAAGACGCCGCGGATCTTGCCGTCGGCGCCGATCGAGTACGACGTGAGCTCGGTGCCGGCCGGCAGCGAGGCGTCCAGGGCGTGCAGGTCGACATCGGTCAGGCCGCCGGTCGGGGCGCCCGTGGCGTCGAGCGCGTAGCCCTGGACCCGCATCCCGTTGGGGGCGACGAGGACGCCGGTCTGGTCGAAGGTGAACGCACCAGCCCGGCTGTAGACGTTCTCACCACCGTCGCGCAGCACGAAGAAGCCGTCGCCGTTGAGCATCACGTCGGTGGGGCGGCCGGTCATCTGCGACGAGCCCTGGCCGAAGTTGGCCATGGTGGCCGCCAGTTGCACGCCGAGCCCGATCTGGATCGGGTTGGTGCCACCGCGCTCGGTGTTGCCTCCCGACGCCGCAGTGAGCATCTGGCTCAACGTGTCGGAGAAGACCGTGGTGCTGGCCTTGTAGCCGGTGGTGTTGGCATTGGCGATGTTGTTGCCGGTGACGTCGAGCATGGTCTGGTTGACGCGGAGGCCGGAGATGCCGGCGAAGAGTGAGCGAAGCATGGTGGTTCTCCTAGTTGTTCTGCGAGTGGCCACTTGTGACGTGTCGAGTCGCCGTTCGTGTCCTGTCGAGTGGCCACTTGTGACGGCCGAGTGGTGAGTTGTGACGCCCGAGAGGTGAGTTCGGGCGGTGGATCAGGTCTTGATGGGCGGGGTGCCGCTCGGCGGCGCCGACGTACCTCCGCCGGAGACGGGCGGCGCCTTGATCGTGGGCGCGTCGCCGACGCTGATCACGTCGGTGACGGGGACGGTCTTGCCGTCGACACTGAGCACCGGACCGGTCGCGAGGTACGTCGTACCCTGCACCGTTCCGGTCTGTTCGGCGCCGGACTCGTCGTACCAATGGACCTTCTGGCCGATCAGCGAGCTCGCACCGAAGGCGAGCTGGGTGCTGAGCAGCATCGCGGTCTGGTCGGCGACGTTCTGCATCTTCTCGAGCGTGGTGAACTGTGCCGTCTGGGCGAGGAAGGCGGACGAATCGGTCGGCTTGAGCGGGTCCTGGTATTTCATCTGGGCGACCATCAGCTGCAGGAACATGTCCTTGTCGCCGTCGGTCTTGCTGGCGGCGGGGGTTCCGGTGCTCGCCGCGCCGGTCACGCCGTAGCCGACGCCGGGAGTGCTGGAGACGGGCATCTGTTCTCCTCTAGAGACTGCGGTCGAGTTGACCGGCGGGACGGGTGGTCGGGGCAGTGGCGGGATCGGGTACGCCGGCAACAGGTTGTCGTTCGCGCCGCGCATGGTGCGACTGGCCGGGATGACCGGAGTCGGGACGACCGGAATCGTGTCCTGACCCGGACTGGCCGGCGTTCTCGGACTGCCGGCCCCACGCGGAGTTGCCGTCGCGACCCGCGTCGGCGGTCAGGGAGGCGAACCCCTGCGCGCCACTCGAGGGCTGCGTGCCGGCCGGGTCCTTCACGAAGACCCGCGCCTCCGCGGCGCCCGCATGCTCGAGAAGTCGCTGCAGCTCAGGGATTCCCGTGCTCAGTGCGCGATGCACGGCGGTGCTTGCGACGACATCATTCGCGTTGCCGGCCAGGCGCACCTGGACTGCGCCGTCCTTGACGGTCAGCGTCACCCGCACCTCGCCGAGTTGCTCGGGCTGCAGGGTCAGCGTGATCCGTTGCGTGCCGGTGCGTGTGACCTGCTCGGGCGACGTGCTCGCGACGATGCGCGTGACCTCCGGGAAGACCTGCTGGACGACGGCCCTCTCGACCGTCTTCGGCGAGGTCGCCGCAGTGACGGGCGAAAGGACGTTCGACGCGTCGACCGTTGCCGGGTCCCGGTGGCCGGGGAGCGGGTGTGTCGAAGCGACGGAGCGCTCGGAAGGGAGTTGTTCGTCAGACCCGTTGGACCCGTCGGAACCTTCGGATCCGGTGGCGTCTGCGGAAGCCCGGCCCGTGGGGGTGATAGGCGTGCCTGTCGTCGTCCCCATGGGGTCGATCGCCGGACTCGTCCCGGTGGGCGTCGGTTGATCGGAGGCGACAGGTGCAGCCGAAGCCGCACCCTCGGTGAGGATCGAAGGCGCCAGCGCAGCCAGTGCGATGGCCGGAATCCCCGCAGGTGCGGCGTTCTGAGCATCGCCCGGAGCAATCGCATCGCCCGGAAGACCCGCCGGCAGCTCTGCAGGGACCGGAAGGGTCGCGAGCAGGGCTGCAGCCAGCGCATCGCCGAAGGGCGTGGATCCTGAGCCGTCGCCCGTCGAGCCCGCGCCGGCATCCGCCAACGTCGGATCGGTCGGCATGGCCGTGGGGAGGCCGGTGAAGAAGGGAGTGATCGTCATGAAGTCACCATCGCCATCACGTTGCGGACGTAGTTGCGGGTCTCCTGATAGGGCGGTACGCCGTTGTAGCGGGTCACCGCACCCGCACCGGCGTTGTACGCCGCCAGCGCCAGGTCGGTGCGGCCGAACTTGTCGAGCAGCGAGCGCAGGAGACGTGCCCCGCCGTCGATGGCCTGGGCCGGGTCGAAGGAGTTGGTGACGCCGAGGCCCTTGGCGGTGCCGGGCATCAACTGCATCATCCCCTGCGCGCCGGCCGGGCTGACGACCTTCGGGTTGAAGCCCGACTCCTGCTTGGCGACGGCTGCGATCAGTTCGCCGGGGACGCCGGTGCGAGCGGCAGCGGCATTGATCAGGTCGGCGTACGGCGTGCCGGCGGGTGCCTGGGCGGCAATGCCTGTGCCGGCGCCGGTGGTGGTGGTCCGGCCGGCGGCGGAGGGCTGGATGATCCGACGGATCACGTCCGGTGTGGACGGTACGTCGACCACGCGGATGTTGAGGCCCGTGCGAGGTGCCTCGATCATCTTGCCGTCGCCGATGTAGATCGCGATGTGGTCGACGCCGTTGTTGCGGCTGGAGTTGTCCCAGGCGAGCAGGTCGCCGGGCTGGGCCTCGGCCATGCTCGCGACGGGCGTGCCCGCCTTGGCCTGCTGGTTGGAGACGCGCGGCAGGTCGTAGCCGAGATTCTTGTAGACGACCTGCACGAGGCCCGAGCAGTCCATGCCCTTGGTCGGGTCGGTTCCTCCCCAGATGTAGGGGAGTCCGAGGTACTTCCGGGCTTCGGCGACGACGTCGGCGCCTGCGGCGCTGCCGTCCGCGGCGGCGGTGCCGGACGTCGTCGTGACGCGCGCACCCGCCAACTCCGTCGCGAATCCCGTGCCGGAGGTGCCGGCCGGGGCGTTGGCGAACTGGGCGAGCTGGGCCTGGATCTGGGTGATCCGGGCGGTGACGTTGTCGATGCTCATCGGTGCTTGTCTTTCCGGGTGCGGCTCCACCGCTGAGCGGCGAGGTCGTCGGCGTCGCGGGCAGCCCGTCGTTCGGCTTCGGTACGCCGATCAGCGGCGCGTCGCTCCAGGAGGTGCTCGACCGCGGCGAGTCGGGCTCGGTCGGCGCTCCAGCGGACGCGGGCGTCGGTGGTGACGATGGCGGCGGTGGCGGCGTCGTCGCGGGTCTCCCCGATCAGCAGCCCGAGGTGGGCGAGCTGGGTGCGCGTGCTGAGCATCTCGCCGGGGGTCATGGTGGCGGGAACGGTGGCGGTGTCGAGGGTCGAGGAGAGCGCGGAAAGCCGTGCCTGGACGGCGGACTCCTCGGCGAGCACCCGTTGCAGACCGATCCGGCTGTCGGTCTCACGGACCTCGCGGACGCGGCCGACGGCCGCGAGACCGCGGTCGTCACGATGGGTTGTCGTCATGACGCCACCACCGTTTCGAGGTGGGACCAGGCCAAGTCGCGTGACGAGATGTCGTCCATCGACTGGCGCAGGAAGGCGTTGATCTGGGGCAGCCGCGCGAGTGCGGCGTCGGCGTCGCTGTCGGCGCCGGAGACGTAGGCACCGATCTCGACGAGTTCCTTGACCGAGCGGTGCGCGGCGAGCATCCGCCGGAGCCGTCCGGCGGACTCCTGCTGGTCGGCGGTCGTCACCGCGCGGTGCACGCGGGAGATGGATTCCAGCACGTCGATGGCCGGGAAGTGCCCTGCGGTGGCGAGATCGCGCGACAGCACGACGTGTCCGTCGAGGATCGACCGGGCGGTGTCACCGATCGGGTCCTGGAGGTCGTCGCCCTCCACGAGGACGGTGTAGATGCCGGTGATCGATCCGGCTTCCGACGTACCGGCGCGCTCGAGGAGACGCGGCAGGAGACCGAAGACGCTGGGCGGATAGCCGCGGGTGGCGGGTGGTTCGCCGGCGGACAGGCCGATCTCACGTTGGGCCATGGCGACCCGGGTGAGGGAGTCCATCATCAGCACGACGTCCTTGCCGGCGTCGCGGAACCACTCGGCGATCCGGGTGGCGGTGAAGGCCGCACGCAGACGCTCCACGGCGGGGGCGTCGGAGGTGGCGACGACGACGATCGAGCGGGCCAGGCCCTCGGGCCCGAGATCGCCGTCGATGAACTCGCGCACCTCACGGCCACGCTCGCCGACGAGGGCGATGACGTTGACGGCGGCGTCGGTGCCGCGGGCGATCATGGACAGCAGCGAGGACTTGCCGACGCCGGAGCCGGCCATCACGCCGATCCGCTGGCCGCGGCCGGCGGGGACGAGGGTGTCGAGGGCTCGTACGCCGCATCCGAGCGGCTCGGTGATCCGCGGTCGGGACAGGGCATCGGGGGTGGCGTGTTCGGTGGAAACGCTCTCCAGACCGGGGACGTCGTTGAGCGGAACGCCGCCGTCGACCGGCCGACCGAGTCCGTCGAGAACCCGTCCGAGCAGTCCTTCGCCCACGCGGATCCGCAGCGGACCGCCGGTCGTGCGCACCAGGTCGCCCGAACGGACGCCGGTCGTCGAGCCGAGCGGCAGGCAGATGGCGCTGCCCGGGTGCAGGGCGGCGACCTCGGCGAGCAGCGGGCCGGTCGACGTACGCACCTCGAGCAGATCGCCGACGGCGGCCTCGGGCAGGCCGCGGATCTCCAGATGGAGACCGACGAGCTCGGACACGGTGCCGAGACGGAGGGGCGTCGCGGCGTCGAGGAGTGCGGAGCGGAGGTCGGTCGGGAAGAGGATCGTCATGCGAGGACCTCGCGAACACGGGCCATCGCCTCGCGGATCCGCAGGTCCACCACGGAACCGTCCAGACCCTCGACCAGAGCGTCCGCCGAGCCGAGTGAGGGGTCCGCGACGACCTCGAGGCCGCGGTCGCTCAGCTGCTGAGCGGCTTCGGATGCGGCGGCGACAGGATGCAGACGGACCCGGCCGACCGGGCTCGGAGGGAGTACCTCGAGCACGCGGGCGATCACGTCCTTGGGCGCCAGACGGGCGACCTGGCTGCCGATCAGTGTCGTCGTGAGGGACCAGGCCAGGTCAGTCGCCTGGTCCTCGACGGCTCGGGCCAGGTCGTCGAGCAGCCCCCGCACCTGCTCGGCGGCCTGACCGAGCCCGTCCAGTGCCGCCCGGTGCTCGGCCTCGCGGCGTGCCTCGGTGCTCGCGTGGGCGGCGGCACGCGCGGCCTCTTCGGCAGCGGCCTGCTGCGCGGCCTCGCGACGTCCTTGCGCCCAGCCCACGGCGTACCCCTGGGCTCGGGCGGCGTTCCTCGCCTCGGCGGCGATGCCGTCGAGGAGGGACTCGGTGACCCGGTCGCCGAGCAGGTTGTCGGTCCCGAGCCGGGTCCACGTGCCGACCCGCAACTCAGGCAGCTCGGGGCGCACGAGCGCCGGCGTCTCAGACGATGAACTCATCGTCGTTTCCTCGCCGAACCATGATCTGGCCCTGCTCCTCGAGCTGACGGATCGTGCGGATGACGCCCTGCTGGGCCTCCTCGACCTGGGCGAGCCGGACGGCGCCGAGCATCTCGACCTCGTCGAGCAGGTTCTCGGCCGCGCGCTCCGACAGGTTGGCGGTGATCTTCGAGCGGACGGCGTCGCTGACACCCTTGAGGGCGAGGGCGAGCTCGGCGGTGTCGACCTGGCGCAGCACCTGCTGCACCGAACGGTCGTCGAGGCCGACGATGTCCTCGAACATGAACATCCGGCTCTTGACCTCGTCGGCGAGCGCGGGGTCCAGACCCTCGAGTCCTTCGACGATCTGCCGTTCTGTCGGGCGATCCGAGCGGTTGATGATGTTGACGAGCGGGTCGACGCCGCCGACGCGGGAGACCTCGGTGGGCTGCAGCATCGACGACAGCTTGCGCTCCAGAACGGCCTCGACGGTGCGCACGATCTCGGGCGACGTACGGTCCATCACCGCGATCCGGTGAGCGACCACTGCCTGCTGGTGAGCAGGAAGCCCGCTCAGCAGCAGCGACGCCTTGTCGGCAGCCATGTGGGCGAGCACAAGTGCGATCACCTGGGGGTGCTCGTCGGCGATGAAACCGCGCAGTTGAGCGGGATCCGCGCGATGCAGGAACTGGAAGGGCATCTGTACGGCGGCAGCGTGCAGCCGCTCCATGATCTCCTTGGCCCGCTCGGGGCCGAGCGACTGCTCCAGCAGCTGTTGGGCGAACCCGAAGCCGCCCTGGGTGACGTGCGCATGCGCGGTCGCCAGGTCGTGGAACTCGGAGAGCACCTGCTCGGTCTCGGCAGCGGAGACCGCGTCCAGTCGGGCGATCTCGCCCGAGATGGCCTCGACCTCTGCGTCGCTGAGGTGAGCCATCACCTGGGCGGCGCGCTCCTTGCCCATCTGGATCATCAGGACGGCGGCCTTGCGCACGCCCATCGTGGCCAGGGTGGAGCCCGTGGTGGTCATGAGGGTCATGGCCGCGGCTCCACGAGCCAGCCGCGCAACAGCGCGGCGACGTCATCGGGCTGCCGGTCGACGAGGGCGATGAGCTCCTCGCGCATCGACTCCTCCTCGTCCTGCTCCGACGACTCGAGGGCGGCCAACGCAGGCGACTCGAGCTGCGCGTTGCGGCTGGCGACGTCGGTGCGCAACTGCTCGACCAGATAGGCGCGAGCCTCGTCGCGGACCTTGGCGCGACGCCGAGCCTGGAGCCAGGCGAGCAGGATCATCAGCGCGATGCCGCCACCGATGCCGGCGTTGCGGAGCAGGTTGTTGCGGCGAGCAGCGGCGTCCGCGGCCTGGGCGGCCTTGATGTCGGCGGCTGCTGCCTTCTCGGCGCTGCGGTCGAATGCCATCGTGGTGACGTCGATGGTGTCGCCGCGGGTGGCGTTGATGCCGACCGCGTTGCTGATCAGGTCCTTGACGACCTGCGGCTGGATCGCGGCTGCGGCGGTCGCGTCGAGGACGGCGCCGATGTGCAGGCTGTTGATCGATCCCGGGGCCTTCTCCCGGTGCTCGACGACCTCGTCGACGGCGTTGTCGGCGGTCTTGGAGGTGTTCTTGTAGTTGGAGTTTCCCCCGGTGGCACTGGCATTCGGGTCCATCTGGCCGTCGGGTCCGACCACGCCGGTGCCATTGATCCCGGTGCCGGCCGGTCCGGTGTAGGTCTCCTTGTTGACCGACTCCGAGAGCGGCGGGACGCCCTGCTTCGCGCCGTACGTCCGGCTGTCGGTGACGGCCTTGTCGAAGTCGAGGTCGGCGGTCACGGTGACGGTCGAGTTGCCGGGACCGAGCACCCGGTCGAGGACGGCCTGGATGTCGGAGCGCATCGAGTCCTGGAAGGCGGTGAGCTGCTTGCCGCGAGCAGCAGAGACATCCCCGGTCGCGCCGGTCCCTGCGGTCGTCAGCAGGTTGCCCTTGGAGTCGGTGACGGTGACGTTCTTGGGGTCCAGGCCGTCGATGCTCGAGGCGATCAGGTGGACGATCGCCTGCACCTGCTCGTCGCTGAGCGTCGTACCGGTCTGGGTGTCGATCAGCACCGAGGCGGTCGCCGGGTTCTGCTGGTCGCTGAAGACCTGCTTCTGCGGGATGGCGAGGTGGACGACGGCCGTCTTGACACCGTTGATCGCCTCGACGGTCTTGGAGAGCTCGCCCTCCATCGCCCGCTTGAAGTTCGTCTGCTCCTGCGACGCCGAGGTGGACAGGCTCTGCTTGTCGAGGATGCTGTAGCCACCGCCGTCGGAGCTGGCGGGCAGTCCCTTGCCGGACAGGCTGATCCGGGTCGTGTAGACCTCCGAGCGGGGCACCATGATCGTGCCGCCGCCGCCCGCGATCTTGTAGGGCACGCCCTGGGCGTCGAGCTCCTCGACAACGGCGCTGGCGTCGGTGCCCGACAGGTTCGAGTAGAGCGGCGAATAGCTGGGTGTCGACACCCAACGGAAGACCATGAAGACGGCGAGCAGCAGGGCTGCCGATCCGATCACGGCGACGGCCTTCTGGCCCGCGGTGAAGGCGGCAAACGTGTCGCGGCCACGTGTGAGATAGCTGGTGATTCGCTGTTGCATCGCTGATTACACCTGCATCCGCATGATCTCGTTGAACGCCTCGACCGCCTTGTTGCGCAGCGCGACGGTCATCTGGCTGGCGACGGACGCCTCACTGGCCGCGATCGTGTAGTCGTGGATGTTCTCGAGCTTCCCGGTCGCCGCCTGGACGGCGAGCCCGTCAGCCTTGTCGGTCAGACCCTCGAGGCGGTCGAGTCCGTCGAGCACCAGCGAGCCGAACTCGGTGTCCGCGCCGGTGGCGGGGGCGACGCCCTGTGCCTCGGTGGGCGCCGCGATCGACCCCAGGGCCGTCGTACCGCCGACGGAGCCGATGCTCGGCACCGACGGGAAGTGGAGGGGGGTGATGTCCATCAGCGCGATCCGATCTGGAGGGCCGCGTTGTAGGTGTCCTGGGCGGTCTTGGTGACCTGGACGGACGCCTGATAGCCGCGCTGTGCCATCACGAGCTGGCTCATCTGGGAGGCCATGTCCATGTCGGGCATCCGGATGTAGCCGTCCGCGTCGGCCAGCGGGTGGTCCGGGGAGCTGACCATCCGGCCCTGCGCGTCGGAGGCGGCAAAGCCCTTGACGTCGACGCCGCCGTCGCCGCGGGACTCGAACTCGACGTACGTCGCGCGAAACGCGTCCTCGCTGGTCCGGGTCGCGGTGTTGGCGTTGGCGATGTTGCCGGCGAGCGCGTCCAGCCACACCTGGTGCGCGCCGAGCGCGGTGTTGGCGATGCGCAGGGTCTCGAAGGCTCCCATTACGCGGCACCGCCCGACATGATGCTCATCCGCGAGCTGCGGTCGCTGATCGCGCGGCCCATGATCTGGTACTGGTACTGCGTCTGCATCGCAGCGATCGTCTCCTTGCGGAGATCGACGTTGTTGTCGTTCGCGCCGACCGGCGTACCGGTGGGCTGCGTCGTGGCGGTGAGGTCGCCGGTGGTGGCACGGCCCCGCTCGATCGCGCGCTCCAGCGCGGTCTCGAACTCCACGCTGCGGGCGCGGAAGCCAGGGGTGTCGACGTTGGCGATGTTGTCCGCGATGACGTTCTGGCGCTGGGCCAGACCGTTGATGGCGGAGTGCAACACGAAGCCGACAGAGTCGGACGCTGCGAAGGACACGACGCTTCTCCTGGGGAGGCACCGACCCGACTTCTTCGCGCCTGATCTCTCAAGCGTTGAGGAGCTGCGGTTCGGTGCTGCGGGGTGTGCCGGTCCTTCGGCGACGAGTGAGCAATCCTTCGCTCACCTGCCTGATCGGTCCCCGCCCCGGTGACCTGAGATCTGCTGTCCGGGACTTGGTCCCGATTGTCCTGACCGTTCGATCACCCGCGAGAAGTGAGATCTGACGCGCGAGTGGTGAGTTGTGACGGCCGAGTGGTGACTTCCGCCCGCAGAGGCGGGCACAACTCACTTCTCGCGCGTCACAAGTCACGACTCGGCGGTCACAAGTCACGACTCGGCGGTCACAAGTCACGACTCGGCGATCAGAGCAGTACGACGGACAGCACTCCCGCGCCGTAGCCCGCGACCTCCACCTGAAGGTCCTCGCGACGGCCCAGGGTCATGGTCTGGATCCGGAGGGTGGGGTCAAGGGGCGGGCCGGCGGGGTGCAGTGCGTGCAGTTTGAGGTGATCGGCGTCGCCGACGTTGAACATCGAGGCGGCGATGTTGAGCACCTCGTAGAGGTTCTCGGCCAGTGTGTCGGTGAGCTTGCCGTCGCCGAGAGCGGCGGTCGCATCCACCACCGGCACCAGGCCGATCGCGGCACCGGCCCACGCCGAGAGCGGAAGGTCGCAGACGATCAGGGCGCTGATGCGCAGGCTGTCGTCGACGTACACCGCGACCGAGGCGGGGGTGTCGGGGCCCGGGGCGTAGGGCGCCGACGGGGAGAGTGTGACGTCGCGGCCGAGCAGGTCCGTGAGCAGTTCGCGGACCTGGAGGGGCTGGGGGAGGTGGATGGCCATGACGGAACTCCTGCGGTACGACGCAAACGGGGCGGTCAGATGACGCTGCGGAGAGCGTCGTCGAACGCCTCCGGCGTGAACGGCTTGGCGATCAGGAAGGCCGCACCTGCGGACGATGCGCGCTGACGCATCTCCTCCGAGCCCTCCGAGGTGACGAACCCGAAGGCGACCTGCGAACCAGAGGCACGCAGCGCGGAGAGGCAGTCGATGCCGTTCATCTCAGGCATGTTCCAGTCCGACAGCACCAGGTCGGGGGCCTCGGTCTGCACCATCTCCAGCGCCTGCTTGCCGTTCTCGGCCTCAACGATCTCGTGGCCGCCGTGGCCGGCTTGGCGCAGCGTACGGATCACGATCTGGCGCATCACGCGGCTGTCGTCGGCGATCAGGATCTTCATGGGAGAGCGCTCCTCGAGCAGTCGAATTCAGAAGGACACAAGGACGGAGGGTTCAGGCGGGCACGTGGACGGACACCCGCACCGGCGCGCCCTCCCACAGCAGGTCGAGTCGGCAGGCCTCGACGACGTCGCTGGCGAAGGCGGCGCGTCCGGCCGCGACCGCTGGCAGGGACAGCGCACTCGGCCCGGGCATCAGGCTCTTCACGTTGCCGCCGATCATGTTGACGACCTCGCCGACTGCATCGGCGACGTCGCCGTCCGCAACGGCGTCACCAGCGTCCAGGTCGAGCATCGTGACCGTGAGATCCCGGGCCAGGCTCTCGGAGAGCTCGACGGTCACCACGCCCTGCCACTCGCCGCTGATGGTGGTGGCGGCCGACCAGGCGGCGACGTCGAACCCCGAGCCAGCAGGTACGACGCGGGGCGTCAGTGTTGCGTCTTCTCCGACCAGCGCCATCCACACGTCCTCGGTGACGGCGAGCAGGTCGTCGTACGCCGGAACCTCCAGCACCCCGGTCATCACGAAACCCCCGCCGACGACGGCACAAGCCCCAGCAGGGACAGCTTGTCGACGATGGCGTCCGGCGTGAACGGCTTGATCACGTATTCATGCGCGCCGGCGGCGAGCGCGCGGACGATCTGCCCCTGCTCGCTCTCGGTCGTCACCATCATCAGCGTGATGTCGCGCCAGGCCGGATTGGCCCGCACCTGCGTGATGAACGTGTAGCCGTCCATCACCGGCATGTTCCAGTCGACCAGGCACACGTCGGGCACGACGCCCGCGTTGAGCTGGTCGAGCGCGGCCTGGCCGTGCTCGGCCTCACTGGTCTCGAAGTCGAGTCCGGTGACGATGCGGCGCAGGATGCTCCGCATCGCCCGGGAGTCGTCGATGATCATCGCTCGCACTTCTCAGGCTCCTGTCAGCGAGAGGGACGGGGTGAAACTCGGGGCGGAGGCGCGCCGATAGGCCGGCACCCGTCCGATCTGTTCGCGGCGCCAGGCGGCGGTGAGGTCGGCCGGCATGTCGAGGGTGGTCTCCGAGGAGCCGAGCAGCAGGAAGCCGTCGTCGGCGAGCATCGGCAGCATCCGGCGCAGGATGTCCTGCTTGGTGGGTGCGTCGAAGTAGATGAGGACGTTGCGCAGCCAGATCACGTCGAAGCTCCCGAGCCCGACGTACGGCGCCGCCAGGTTGAGGTGACGCACGGTGATCCGCTCGCGGAGTCGCTCGGCGATCTCCCACTCGCGTCCGGAGCGGGTGAAGTAGCGGACCAGGCTGGTGGCGGGCAGCCCGCGGTTGACCTCGACCTGGCTGTAGCGCCCGGCCTTCACCCGCTCCAGCATCGCCGTCGAGATGTCGGTGGCGACGATGTCATAGGTCCAGTCGACCGGGAGGTGCTGGTCGAGCAGCATTGCGATCGAGTACGCCTCCTGCCCGCTGGAACAGGCAGCACTCCAGATGCGCAGACGCTTCGTGATCGCACGGCGCTCCATCAGCGACGGCAGCATGGCGTCGGTGAACGCCTGGTAGGGCGTGTGGTCGCGGAAGAAGCTGGTCTCGTTGATGGTCAGCGCATCGATGACCTTGCGCCGTTCGTCGGCGTCGAAGGCCAGCCGGGCGACGTACTCCTCCAGGCCCAGACCGCGGGCTGCGGCGAGCGGGTTGAGCCGCGCCTCGACGAGGTACTCCTTGCCCTCGTCGTAGATCATCGACGTCTCTCGCCTCACGAGCGCCGAGACAGAGGCGAAGGCGGTGGGCGTCGTCATGCCCGCCCCATCGGCCGGACGACCGGCTCCTTGAGGGGTACGACGAGGTACGTCGTCCTCCTCCACATGCGACGAAGGCCCGCCGCGACCGGGGTCGTGACGGGCCTTCGGCAGGCGCGGGGGAGGCTACCTCAGCGGTTGGCCTTCTTGGCCCGGCTGGTGATCTTTGCCCGCTCGTTCTGGTCGAGGATGACCTTGCGGATCCGCACCGTCTCCGGCGTGATCTCGACGCACTCGTCCTCGCGGCAGAACTCCAGGCACTGCTCGAGGGAGAGCTTGCGCGGCGGGATGAGCTTCTCGAAGTTGTCGGAGGTGGCGGACCGGATGTTGGTCTGCTGCTTCTCCTTGGTGATGTTGACGTCCATGTCGTCGGCACGCGAGTTCTCGCCGACGATCATGCCCTCGTAGACCTCGGTCGACGGGTCGACGAACATGACGCCGCGCTCCTGCAGCGAGGTCATGGCGTACGCCGTGGCGGCACCGGCACGGTCGGCGACCAGGGAGCCCGACTGGCGGGAGCGGATCTCGCCGGCCCACGGGAAGTAGCCCTCGGAGATCGAGTGCGCGATGCCCGTGCCTCGGGTCTCGGTGAGGAAGTCGGTCCGGAAGCCGATCAGGCCACGGGCCGGGACGAC
>JASLDK010000445.1 GCA_030145945.1 Nocardioides sp. | reverse complement strand
GGACCGCCAGATCAAGTCCTGCGTCTGTGGCGTCACCGCTGGCCTGACGGGCGACCCGGCCGTCTTCGTCTCCGGCTCGGCGGCCCACCAGGGCCCCGAGGTCGACGATCGCGGCCACCGGGCCGCCACCCTCGGGGCCCTGGTGGGCAGCCGAGACGGAGACGAAGACGGCCGGGTCGCCCGTCACGGCAGCGGTGACGCCACCGACGCAGGACTTGATCTGGCGGTGCCAGTGCACGTCGGAGTCGTCGAGCATGGCGTTGCGGCGACCACGAACCTCACCGTTCTGGGAGGCCTCACACTTGAGGAAGACGTTGACGAGCTTGCCGTCGAGGTCGGAGGTGCGCGGGCGCTCGGGGAGGTCGAGGCCCGCGTCCTTGATGGCGTTCCAGATGCCGTCCTGATCGAGGGCGTCGTTCATCACCGAGTGACCGATCCGGTAGCGACCGCCGACGCCGGTCGCGTTGCCGACCACGACGATCTGCGCGACGTCGAGCTCAACACCCGACGAGCAGGAGGCGACCGAGGAGTAGAGCTCGCGGTTGTTCATCACGTCTGCGTCGGTGGGCATCTCGATCTCGCCGAGAGCGACGGCGATGCCGAGGCCGGTGACACCGTTGGAGAGGTCCATCGACTCGTGGGTGTGCTCGGTCCAGACCTCCTTGCCGCGGCTGTGGGCGTCGCGGATGGTGTGGATGGTGAGCAGCGGGGTCTTGGTCTGCACGTAGTGCACATCGGCCGGGTCGGTGATGCCCGCGCGCTCCATGGCGACCTTCACGCCAGCCGCGACCTTCTCGATCATCGCGACGTAGCCGATCTCCTCCGGGAGGATCGGCTCGCTCATCGCGAAGCCGACCGTGAGGCGCTGCTCGTTGCGGCTCGGGTGGTCCTCGGGGACGTCGACGGTCGCGAAGATCGTGGCGTGGGGGCTGATCACGCCGTCGGTGCCGCCCGACCACACGATCGGGACCTGCTTGACCTGGTCCTCCGGGGCGCCCTTGGCCATGAGCACCTCGCGGAACGCGCGGTCGGCGATGATGCGGGTGTAGTCGTTCACACCGCCGTTGCCCTCGGTCTTGCCGATGATCGCGATGACCCGGTCGGCAGCGAAGACGCCGTCGTCGATGAGCTTCGCGAGCTCAGATGCGTCGGCGACGGAGTGGATCGGGACCTTGCGGACCTCGATGGCAGAAGGCATGGCCGCTTTCCTTTCAGTGGTGGAGATGGTGACGTCGGTGAAGTTGGTGGAACTTGCTCTGTGCTGATCGGGGGTGGAGCAGGCGGTCAGTTGGGGGTGACGTTGGTGCCGGCACGCCCATCGGCGGCGGCGAGAATGCTGCCGAGATCCGTGATCACGCCGCGCTGGCCGGAGGCAGCGACGAAGCGGCAGATGGCGTCGACCTTCGGGCCCATCGAGCCACCGGCGAAGTGTCCCTCTTCGGCGTACTTCGTCATCTGGTCGAGCGTCACCTCGCCGATGTCGGCGGCGTCGGGGGTGCCGAAGCCGAGAACCGCGTGCGCAATGTCGGTCGCGATCACCAGCAGGTCGACCTCGATCGCCTGCGCCAGGAGTGCCGCGCCGAGGTCCTTGTCGATGACCGCCTCGACTCCGGCGAGCACGCCGTCGGGGCGGCGTACGGTCGGGATGCCGCCGCCGCCGTTGGCGACGACGACGAACCCGGCCTCGACCAGGGCGACAGCGGCCGGAGCGTCGAGGACCTCAAGAGGCTCGGGTGAGGCGACCATCCGCCGCCACCCGCGCTCGCCGCGGTCCTCCCAGGTCTCGCCGTGCTCGATCATGGTCCGCGCCTCGTCGGCCGACAGGTAGCGCCCGACCGGCTTGCTGGGCTTGGCGAACGCCGGATCGGCCGCATCCACGCGGGTCCTGGTGATCAGCGCGGCCGTCCGCTTGTCGATTCCGCGGGAGGCGAGGGCGCCGTCGAGGGCGTTCATCAAGATGTCGCCGAGGGTGCCCTGGGTCTGGGCGCCGCACCAGTCCAACGGCACGGGCGGTACGACGGTTGCGGCGATCTCGTTCTTGACGAGCAGGTTGCCCACCTGGGGGCCATTGCCGTGGGTGATGACCACATCGATGCCAGCCGCGACCAGGTCGGCGACGGCCTCCATCGCCTCGGTCGCCGCAGCGATCTGGTCCTCCGGTTTGGCCTTGCCATCCGGGGACGTCATCGCGTTGCCGCCGAGCGCCAGAAGGATCCTCATGCAGCGAACCTAGTGAGCCCGATCACGGTCGTTCATCGTGAGGATCAACCAACTGCGGCCGCAAAGGCTGGCAACACCTGACAGCAGGTCTCAGCCACGCAGCTCGCGGGCGATGACGTCGGCCGCGGAGGTCGGTTGCCGGCCCAGCAAGGCCTGCAACGGCAGGCCCCCGGTCGGCAGGCCGTGGTCGTCGTAGTAGTCGAACATCGCCTGCAGCCAGGGATGTACGTCGTCGCCCTCAGCGACCCGACGGGCAGGGATGCCCGCGGCATCAGCCAGGTCGGCGACGGTCACGAGCGCGGGACCACCCAGTTCGTACGTCGATCCGACGTGGCGCTCGTCGGCGATGACGGCCGCAGTGGCGGCGGCGACGTCCAGCAGGTCGACCATCCCGAAGGGGGTGTCGATCGCGTAGGGCACGTCGAGGCTGCCGGCGCGGATGGCGGGCAGCAGGTTCTGCACGTAGGCGCAGGGCTGCAGGATCGTCCAGGCCAGGCCGGAGCGGCGTACGAGATCCTCCGAGACTGCCTTGCCGAGGTGGTGCGGCATCGCCGGGACGTAGGGCGAGGCAACCGAGTGATAGCTCACCCGCTCCACCCCGACGTCGGCGCTCGCCTCGAGAACAGAGGCGACCAACGCCGGCTCGTCCGGATGCAGGTTCGGTGCGATGACGTGCACCGCGTCTGCACCCTCCAGCGCCGACGGCAGGTCGTCGAATGCAGCCCGGCCCAGGGGGCGTGTCGCCACGCCCGCCTGGGCCAGAGCCGCACCGACCGCACGGCCGGTCTTGCCGGATCCTCCGAGGATCGCGACCTTCATCGTGTCTTCCGACTCCTCAGAGCATGTCCACGGCAGCTGCCGCGGCGCCGCCCGCGAGCTGGCCGTAGCCGGGTCCACGGTCGAAGAAGGCGTCGTCGTCGGCCGGCACCGGACGCGAGGCACGCTCGGCGGCGGTGGCGTCGGCGTCGTACCCGAGCGTGTCGTCGTCGAGTGAACCGGTGAGGACCACGCCGTAGTCGGCGAATGCCGCCTCGACCGAGACCTTGCGCCACACGACGTCGCGGACCACGAGCGCCGGGTCGCGGTCGGCCGGGTTGCCCCAGCCGCCGCCGCCGGTGGTGCGGATCCGGATCGTCTCGCCGGCCACCACGGGCTCGGCGTCGGCGAGGGCGTCGACCTCACGCTCGTTGGGGCCGCCCGGGTCGATGGTGACCTGGAACGGTTTGCCCGCCTTGCCGCCCTTCACGCCCCAGCAGGCCAGGATCGACCGGTCGGCGATCGACATGAAGTTGGCGTCCTTGAGCATCCGGATGTGCTTCTCGTAGCCCAGGCCGCCGCGGAACTGGCCGGCGCCGCCGGAGTCCTTGGCGAGGCCGAGCGACTCGACCAGGAACGGGAAGCGCGACTCGGTGAACTCGGTCGGCAGGTTCCGCGAGTCCGGGACGACGTGGATGGTGTCCTCGCCGTCGGCGTAGTAGCGGCCACCGGAGCCACCGCCGAGCACCTCACGCATCAGGTAGGACCGGCCTTCGAGGTCCTCACCGTAGACACCGGTGTAGCGGATCGTCTCCTGGTCGGCGGGCATCTTGCCGTCGACCGCCTTGGCGATCACGCCGGCCAGGACGCCGAGCAGACGCAGGATGACGAACGTACGGGCGTTGGTCGGCGCCGGGAAGACCGGCGTCAACAGGGTTCCCGGCGGCGGGAAGCGCATCTCGATGAGGGGTACGACGCCCTCGTTGACGTCGAGCTCCGCCATCCGCTCCGGGGTGTCGGCGAGGTTGCGCAGGATCGGCGCGAGCCACTTCTTGAGGAAGACGCCGTCGGAGTAGTCACCGCAGTGGTTGATCGGGCCCTTGGCCTGCGGGCTGGTGCCGGCGAAGTCGAGGATCAGCCGCTCGCCCTCGGGGTCTTCGGCCGCGGTGCGGGTCAGGGTGATCCGCTGCGTGTGCAGCTGCGGCTCGTCGACACCGTCGTGCTCGGCGTAGTCCTCCCAGGTCCACGTGCCGACCGGGATCTTGGAGAGGATCTCGCGACGGTAGGTCTCGGTGGACCGGTCGATGACAGCGTCGAAGCAGGCCTCGACGGTCTCGATGCCGTAGCGGTCGAAGAGCTCGCCGAGACGGCGTGCACCCATCAGGCAGGCCGAGCACTCGGCGTCGAGGTCGGCGGCCAGCGACTCGGGCATCCGCGAGTTGCGGGTCATGATCCGCAGCGCAGCCTTGTTGGGCACGCCGGCGTCCCACAGCTTGATCGGGGGAACCGCGAGGCCCTCCTCGAAGACGCTGGTGGCGTGCGACGGCATCGAGCCCGGCACGGCACCGCCGATGTCGTCGTGGTGGCCGAAGGCCTGGATGAAGCCGACGACGCGGCGCTCCCCCTCGGGACCGGCGAAGACCGGGACGGTGACACACAGGTCGGGCAGGTGGCCGATGCCACCCTCGGAGAGGTAGACGTCGTTGTGGAAGAAGACGTCGCCCTCCTTCATCTCCTCGATCGGGAAGTCCCGGGCCACCGGGTGCACGAGGGCGGAGTAGGACCGGCCGGTCAGCTTGCGCAGCAGGCGGTCGTGGATGCCCGCACGGAAGTCGTGCGCGTCGCGGATCATCGGGCTGCGCGAGGTCCGCGCGATGGCGGTCTCGACCTCGTGCTCGACAGCGGCGAGCGAACCCTGCACGATCTCGACGAGCACCGGGTCGGCGCTGCGACCGGCATCGGCCGTCAGCGTCCCGAACGGGAACTGGGTCGGTGCGCGGTGCGAGGTGATGTCACCGTCGTGTGTGAACGAGCGGGGCGCGGTGGGGTTCTGGACAGAGATGGTCTGGCAGCTCAAGCACATGTCAGTTCTCCTCCGAGGCGTTCTCGGTGCGCGTCACGATGACGTTCGCGTAGTCGTCGATCCGGGCGGTGAACCCGGGGTGGATGGGCACGGTCGACCCGAACTCCTCGATGATCACCGGACCGGTGAGCACCTGGCCGGCGGGCAGGTCGGTGCGCCAGAAGATCGGCGTCTCGACGTACCCGGCCTCTGCGTCGAAGCAGATCTGACGCGAACCGGTGGGCTGCGGGGTTGCCTTGACGTCGTCGGCGCGCAGGATCTCGGGCCGCTTGGTCGGGCCGACGCCGGAGACGCGGAGGTTGACGATCTCGACCTGCTGGGAGGCGTCGCCGGAGAAGTCGTAGCCGTAGAGCACCTTGTGCTCGGCGTGGAACCGGTCGGCGACCGCGGTGAGCGTCTCGGCAGTGATCGGACCGTCGGGCACGCCGACGCGGACCTCGAACGCCTGGCCGAAGTAGCGGACGTCGGCGGTGCGCACGAAGACGTGGTCGGCCTCGGCGAAACCCTCCTTGCTGAGCGCCTCGGCGGCACGGCCGGAGAGGACGTCGTACTCGCGCTGAAGAGCGGCGGTGTCGACGTTGTCCTGCAGCGCGACATGCGTCTGGACGTAGTCGTTCTTGACGTCGACGGTGAGCAGACCGAAGGCGGACACGTTGCCCGGGTTGGGCGGCACCAGCACGGTCGGAACATTGAGGATGTCCATCAGCCGGCACAGCAGCAGCGAACCGGAGCCGCCGAAGGTGGTCAGCGTGAAGTCTCGGACGTCGAGGCCCCGCTTGACCGTGACCTGGCGCAGCGCGTTGGCCTGGTTCCAGGCCGAGATCTCGAGGATCCCGGTAGCGCACTTCTCGAGAGTGAGACCGAGCTTGCCGGCAAGAGCGCGGACGCCCTCCTGAGCGGCCTGC
>JASLDK010000023.1 GCA_030145945.1 Nocardioides sp. | reverse complement strand
AACACGGTGATCGGGGGCGGTTCGTCCCGCAGCGGCGTCGTGGTCGACGAGCGTGACTCCAGGGGCACCGCGACCGAGCAGATCACCGTGCCCGGCGGGTCCTTGAGCAAGACGACCTCCACCCCGAAGGTGGCGGTCGGCGACCGTGCCGAGTTCACCGTCACGACGGTGCTCCCGGCCGACGTCAACTTCTATGACGTGATCATCGCCGACACGCTCCCGACCGGGATCGATCCGGCAACCGTCGCCGTGGTTCCCGGCAGCTTCGCCTGCACCCACCCGGGCGGGAGTGTCTGCGCCGGCGCCAGCGCCGTCAACCTCAGCGGCGCGCTCGGTCCGGTCGGCCGACAGCACGGCTGGTCGCTGGGCGACATCGCGTCCGACGCTCAGCCGCGGACCGTGTCCCTGACCTACACCGCAGTGGTGAGTGCCAGCGAGGCCGGCAATGTCGCCGGCGTCGCGCGGACCAACAGCGCCGTGCTGAGATGGTTCGGCACCAACCAGCCGGGCTCGGACCTCAACTCGCCGTTCACCGGCAGCACCACCCCCGACACGGCCACCATCACCGTGACCGAGCCGCGCGTCTCGATCACCAAGGCGGTCAGCAACGCGACCCCGGCGCACGGTGAGAACTTCACCTACCAGGTCGTCGTGTCCAATGCCGCCGGCGCGAACGTGTCGACCGCCCATGACGTGGTCGTCGTCGACAAGGTCCCGGCCGGTGTCGTGGTCGACGAGGCCAGCATCAGCGGCAACGGGGTGCTGAGCCCCGACGGCCGCACCATCACCTGGCGGATCGCCGCGCTGACGCCCGGTGGCAGCGCCGGTTCGAACGTCACCTTCACCTACAGGGCCAGCCTGGCCGCAGGAACGACCCAGGCCCAGAAGAACGTGGTCAGCGTGCCTTCCTACGGCTCGGTCGACGCCGGCGACCCCGAGGGGCCGGGCCGGGTCTATGACAAGGACCTGCCAGGACACACCGTGCCGGTCGACGACGCCGAGGTCACCCCGGTGCTGCCGGTGCTGGCGGTCACCAAGACCGCTGGCGATCCGGTCGCCTATCGCGGCGTTCCCACCACCTGGCAGCTTCGGGTCGAGAACACCGGCCGAGCCACGGCGTACGACGTCGATGTCGTCGACACCCTCCCGCCTGACTGGACCTACGCCTCCACGACGGCCGTGACCCGGCAGGGCACGGCGATCACACCGACACCGCAGCCCGCGCAGAGCGGCAGGGAGCTGCGCTGGCTGGAGATCACCGACCTCGCGCCCGGAGAGGTGCTGCTGATCACCTTCACCGCCACGCCGGACGCGGGCGCCGCCGCCGGCAGCGCGCCGGCCGGTCAGCACACCAATGCGGTCCAGGCCAGCGCCGACGACCGACCGAACGGCACCCCGGTCACCGAGGACGACGACACCGCGACCGTGCGCATCCACGCCGCTGACCTCGAAGTCGTCAAGACGGCCGTCGGTACGCCGGTTGCGGGCAAGCCCTACTCGTGGACGATGACGGTTCACAACAACGGACCGGACCCGGCCGCAGGACCGATCACCGTCATCGACACCCTGCCCGCCCAGGTCACCGGCGCCACCGCGTCCGGCACCGGCTGGAACTGTTCGACGGCGGTCGGCCGAGAGCTCACCTGCGTGCGTACCAACGCTGGAGATTCGCTCGCCTCCGGCGGTTCGTTCCCGGTCATCACCGTCACTGCGCAGGTGCCCGCCGACGTCACCTCCGGCACCTCGCTGGTGAACCACGCGGAGGTCAGCAGTCGGACCCACGACCCCGTCCCGGGCAACAACGACGACGACGCGACCAGCACGGTGACCGCGACCGCCGACTTCGCGATCACCAAGTCGCTCTCCGGAGACCTGGTCGCCGGCGAGAATGCGACGTACACGATCGTCGCCGTCAACCACGGGCCGTCGGTCTCCCAGGGCGACATCACGGTCACCGACGTGTTGCCGGCCGGCCTCTCCTACGTGTCCCACGCGGCCGCCGGCTGGAAGCTGGTCCGCGATGGCCAGAAGCTGACCTTCACCTGGACCGGCGCGACTCCGGTCGCCGTGGGCGGCCTCCCGCAGATCGCGGTGACCGTGGCTGTCGCCGCCGATCGGACCAGCGCGATCACCAATTCCGCGCATGTCGACGAGCCCACCGACCCGACCGCTGGCGTGGAGGAGCCGGACGACAGCACGGTGACGAAGACGCCTGAGCGCAGGGCCGACCTGTCCATCGCCAAGGAGAGCCTCGGAGCTTTCACCGCCGGCACGACGGACACCTACCGGTTCACGGTCAACAACGCCGGACCTTCCGACGTACTGACCAGCGATGCGGCGATCCGGATCACCGACACCCTGCCCCCTGGGGTGAGCTACGTCGGGGTCGGCGCCGGCAGCAATGCCGGCTGGACCTGTTCGACAACGGCCGGTGTGCTCACCTGCGTCAACGGCTCGGGACTCGCCGTCGGCGACAGGAAGGTGCTCGAGGTGACCGTGACGATCGACGCCGCCGTCACCGGCGACATCGTGAACACCGCCTGGGTCGACGGGCCGCTGGACGACCCCAACAACGCCAACAACATCGACGATGACAACACCGGCATCGACGTCAAGGCGGACCTTCAGCTCACCAAGACGCTGACCACCACCCGGGTCGTCGCGGGTGAGCAGGCGACCTACACCCTGCAGGTGCGCAATGCGGGTCCGTCCCAGACGCCCGGCCCGATCGTCGTCACCGACACCCTGCCTGCCGGACTCACCTTCGTCTCCGGGACCGGCAGCGGCTGGACCTGCGGCCCCGTGTCGGGGTCACCGCAGGTGGTCGCGTGCACCTTGGCCGGACCGCTGTCCGTGGGCAACGCGCCGGCGATCACGCTGAGGGTCGACGTCGCCTCCGGAACCGGCACGACCACGCTCCACAACGTCGCCTCCGTCGATGGGCCGGCGACCGATCCGACCCCCGGCAACAACACGACGCCTCCCGTCCCGACGCCGATCGTCGAGGACACCGAGCTGGTCATCTCCAAGACCCGGACGTCGGCCAGCCCGGCGCCGGCGGGAACGGTCGTCACCTACGAGGTCTCGGTGCGCAACAGCGGCTCCTCCGACGCCCGTGAGGTCACGGTCACCGACACCCTGCCTGCGGGGATGACGCTGGTCTCCATCGCCGGCACCGGCTGGGACTGCGTCGGCGCCGTCTGCTCCCGGGACCGGATCGTGGCCGGCCACAGCGCGCCCGTGCTCACGGTCGAGGCCCGGATCGGTTCGGGTGTCGCTGCCGGCACGTTGACCAACGCCGTGCAGGTGGACACCACCACGCCGGGCGACGAAACGCTCGACGGCAGCAACGACGCCGACGCCGACGTCGACGTCGTGACCTCGGCCGACCTGTCGCTGACGAAGTCCGCGGACCAGGCTCGGGCCGTCGCGGGAACGACCACGACATTCACGATCGAGGTCCACAACAACGGGCCGTCGGATGCGGCAGGGCCGATCACG
>JASLDK010000353.1 GCA_030145945.1 Nocardioides sp. | reverse complement strand
GAGCTCGGTGCCCTCGACGACCGACTGGCTCAACAGGAACTTCATCGAGCCGCTCTTCTTGTCCTCGGGCTTGAGGCAGGCGACGAAGGACTTGTCCGGGTCGTCGACCTCGGACGCGGGCTTGCCGTCGGCGGCGTTGAGCAGGACGCCCTTGTCGTCGCAGGCGTAGGAGTTGTAGGCGGCAATGGATGCCTGGTCAGGCGCCCGCGACCACGCAATGTCGTCCTGGACGGTCCACTTCTTGCCGTCGCCGGCCGGATCCGCGGCAGTCGGGGCCTGGGAGGCACCGTCGGTGGGGGTGCTGGTGGGCGCACCGCTGCCGCCGTCGGTCGAGGTCGCCGTGTCGGTCGCCGTGTCGGTCGGCGCGTTGGTGGCGGCGTCCGTTGCGGCAGGCGTCGTCGGGTCGTCCTCTGCCAGTGACAGGGGTGCACGGCCGAGTCCGCTCATGCCACTCGTGGGGTCGGTGGCGGCAGAGGCGCACGGGCCGGGCGTCTGCTCGGAGCAGGCGACCAGTCGGAACCGGAGCTGGGCCTGACGCTTGACCGTCTGCTCCAACTGGTTGCGGTCAGCGTCGTTCCCCTTGCCGGGGACCTCGACCACGATGTTCCTGCCACCCTGGGTGGTGACGGCTGCTTCCGCAACGCCTGAGCCGTTGACGCGCTGGTCGATGATCCGACGCGCTTCCTCGAGGTTGGCCTTGCTGGGGGCCTGGGTGGCCGACAGCGTGATCCTGATGCCGCCTTGCAGGTCGAGACCGAGTGCGGGCTTCCATGGCTTCTCGGGAGCATGCACGGCTGCCTGCGAGATGGCCGTGAGTCCGTAGAGGATCGCGAGCCCCAGGAAGAAGACGATCAGGTTGCGCCCCGGGCGGGGACGGTGCGACGCCATGGTCAGCGCTCCTCGTCGTGGTCGGTCGTTGGGTCGGTCGTTGGGTCGGTCGTGGGGTCGGTCGTTCGGTCGGTCGGCGTGTCAACGGTCGACTCGTGGGCGGGTACGTCGCGGCGTACCGAGGCGACTGCGCCCCGCACCACGCGGATGACGACACCCTCCGCGATCTGGACCTCGAGTTCCTCGTCGTTCGAGGAGACGATCGTCCCGAAGATGCCCGAGGTGAGCATGATGTCGTCGCCGACGACCAGACCGGCCTGGAGGGCCGTGGTCTGCTTGCGCTGACGCGTGGCCGGGCGGATGATCAGCAGCCAGAAAATGGCTGCGATCGCGACGATCGGCAGCAGTTGCACCGCGTCTTTCAAAAGACTTACCTCTCCATCGGGCAGGGAACGGCGACCGCGGGACACAACTGTCCCCGGGACCGACGGGCAAGTGTAGCCACGGACCCTTGGCCATCGACGATCGCCGGTGCCCATCGGCTCAGCGACCGCGCTGCCTCCGAGCGAGTGTCACTCGTCGAACAGGGTCGCATTCGTCTCGTCGAAGGACTGCGCAGGCGGCGTCATGCCGAGGTGGAGCCATGCCGCCGGGGTGGCGATACGGCCGCGCGGGGTGCGGGCCAGGAAACCGTTGCGCACCAGAAAGGGCTCTGCGACCTCCTCGACCGTCTCCCTCTCCTCGCCCACAGCCACGGCCAGCGTCGACACACCGACAGGACCGCCGCCGAAGCGACGACACAGCGCGTCGAGAACAGCCCGGTCGAGGCGGTCGAGGCCGAGGGTGTCCACCTCGTAGAGATCGAGCGCCGCCTGGGCGACCGAGCGGGTCACGACGCCATCGGCGCGCACCTGGGCGTAGTCGCGCACCCGTCGCAGCAGACGGTTGGCGATCCGGGGCGTGCCGCGGGAGCGACCAGCGATCTCGGCCGAACCGTCGCGGGCCAGGTCGACCCCGAGCAGATCCGCGGAGCGGCGCACGATCAGGTCGAGCTCGTCCGGCTCGTAGAACTCCAGATGAGCGGTGAAACCGAACCGGTCCCTCAACGGTCCGGGCAGCAGGCCCGCCCGCGTCGTCGCACCGACGAGCGTGAAGGGCGGAAGCTCCAGCGGGATCGCCGTGGCCCCCGGGCCCTTGCCGATGACCACGTCGACGCGGAAGTCCTCCATCGCGAGATAGAGCATCTCCTCGGCCGGCCGCGACATCCGGTGGATCTCGTCGACGAAGAGCACCTCGCCCTCGTTGAGCCCCGAGAGGATCGCCGCCAGGTCGCCCGCATGGGTGATCGCCGGTCCGCTGGTGATCCTCAGCGGGGCGTTCATCTCGTGGGAGATGATCATCGCGAGCGTCGTCTTGCCCAGTCCGGGCGGCCCGGAGAGCAGCACGTGGTCGGGCGCCCTCCCCCGCTGACGGGCGGCCTCCAGCACGAGCCCGAGCTGGTCGCGCACGCGAACCTGACCAACGACCTCGTCAAGACTGCGCGGACGCAACGCCGCCTCGACAGCGCGCTCGTCACCCTCCGCCTCGGCAGCGGTCAGGGACCGGAGATGGCTCTCCTCGGCGGCCTCGAGTTCGTCCTCGTGGAACGGCATGGCGCGATCTTCCCTCACGCCTTGGACAGTGAGCGGAGCGCGGCACGCAGCAGAACGCGTACGTCGGGAGCAGCGCCGGCCTCGGCTGCGACCGCGTCGACGGCCTTCTCGGCGTCCTTGGTGTTGTAGCCCAGGCCGACCAGCCCCTGGTGGACCTGGTCGCGCCACGCCTCGGCGGCGGCCGACGCGGACGTCGACGCCGTGCCGGTGGCAGGGCCGATGCGGTCCTTGAGCTCGAGGATGATCCGCTGCGCACCCTTCTGACCGATTCCGGGGACCTTGGTCAGCGTGCGTACGTCGTCGGAGGCGATCGCGGTGCGGACCTCGTCGGGCGACAGCACCGCGACGATCGCCTGGGCGACCTTGGGACCGACACCGGAGGCGGTCTGCACGAGTTCGAAGATCGTCTTCTCCTCCTCGTCGGCGAAACCGTAGAGGGTGAGGGAGTCCTCGCGCACGATCATGCTCGTCGGCAGGGTCGCCGATCCGCCGGTGCGCAGCTGGGCCAGCGTGCCCGGCGTACACATGAGCTCGAGACCGACGCCGCCGACCTCGACGACGGCACTGGTCAGGGTGAGTGCAGCCACCTGGCCGCGGACGAACGCGATCATCGAGTCCGCCTTCCTGCGGCGGCCAGCGCCGCGTCGATCCGGGCCTGGCTGCCGCCACGCCAGATGTGGGTGATCGCGAGCGCGAGGGCGTCGGCAGCATCCGCCGGCTTCGGCATCGCGTCCAGTCGCAGGATCCGGGTGACCATCTGGCCGACCTGGGCCTTGTCGGCGCGTCCGTTGCCGGACACCGCTGCCTTCACCTCGCTGGGAGTGTGGAGAGCGACAGGGAGCCCGCGACGTGCTGCGCACACCATGGCGATGCCGGCGGCCTGGGCGGTCCCCATGATGGTGCTGACGTCGGAGCGCGCGAAGACCCGCTCGATCGCGACCGCATCGGGCCGGTATTCATCGAGGCGGGCATCGATGCCCTTCTCGATCGTCACCAGTCGGTTGGGGACGTCGAGGTCGGACGAGGTGCGAACGACGCTCACGTCGACCAGCGTCAACGGCCGGCCGATCGAGCCCTCGACCACACCGAGTCCGCATCGGGTCAGCCCCGGGTCGATCCCGAGCACGCGCACGTCATCACCTCTCGTCCGAACATGTGTTCGGTACTCAAGTTAGACGATCGTCCGCGTTTCGTTGGACGCGACACGCGCATGAGACGTGGTGCGCAGGTCAGTCCTCGATCTGCTCGAGGACCTCGTCGGGGATGTCGGCGTTGGAGAAGACGTTCTGGACGTCGTCGAGGTCGTCGACCGCGTCGATCAGCTTGAACACCTTGCCCGCGGCAGCGGCGTCGGCGACCGGGATGTCCATGCTCGCGACGAACTCCACGTCGGCCGAGTCGTAGTCGAGGCCGGCCTGCTGCAGCGCCGAGCGGACCGCGACCACGTCGGAGGCGTCCGAGACGACCTGCCACGTGTCACCGAGATCGTTGACCTCCTCGGCACCCGCCTCGAGGGTCGCCTCGAGGACGTCGTCCTCGGTGACCTCACGGGCCTCCTTGCCGTCGGCGCTCTCCTGGGCCTTGGCCACCACGACCACGCCCTTGCGGTTGAAGAGGCGCGAGACCGAGCCCGGGTCGGCCATGGTGCCGCCGTTGCGGGTCACCGCGGTGCGAACCTCCATCGCGGCACGGTTCTTGTTGTCGGTGAGGCACTCGACCAGGAGCGCCACACCCTGCGGCCCGTAGACCTCATACATGATCGTGGTGTAGTCGACCGCCCCGCCGTCGAGCCCGCCGCCGCGCTTGACCGCGCGGTCGATGTTGTCGTTCGGCACCGACTGCTTCTTGGCCTTCTGGATCGCGTAGTAGAGCGTCGGGTTGCCGGCCGGGTCGCCGCCGCCCGCCTTGGCGGCCACCTCGATGTTCTTGATCAGCTTGGCGAACATCTTGCCCCGCCGAGCGTCGATCACGGCCTTCTTGTGCTTGGTGGTGGCCC
>JASLDK010000330.1 GCA_030145945.1 Nocardioides sp. | reverse complement strand
GCCAAGGCCGGCCGCCTGATGGACCTCATGGAGACCCGCGGCATCGTCGGACCGTCCGAGGGCAGCAAGGCCCGCGACGTGCTGGTCAAGCCTGACGAGATCGACGCCGTGATCATGACCATCCAGGGTGAGGGGTGAACGACATGAGTGACCACAACGAGACCAGCGCTCCCGTGTCCAGCGTCGAGGTACGCCGCAATGTCGCGCTCGCGGCATCGGTCGGCGGGTTCGCTGCCGTGCTGACCATCGCCTTCGCCGTGCGCGCCTTCTCCGGCGGAAATGGCCTGGACTGGCTCTGCTTCGCGGTCCTTGCCGTCGTCGCCCTGGTCCACTTCATCTCCCTCGCCGACAGTCGCGCACCCCTGCTGGTCGCCGACGAGCACGGCGTCCGACTGCGCCAGGGCGCCACCTGGCGTGGGATCGCATGGCCGGAGATCGACTGCCTCGAGCACCTGCCGCGACGTGGCCTGCTCAAGGACGGTCACATCCTCGTCGACGGGTACGACGACCAGCAGCTCGTCGTCCCGCTGACCCTGGCCTCACGGGTCGTCGGCGCCGACGGCCGTTCGCTCAGTGATGCCCTGGCCCAACTGGCGGCCGACCGCGCCGACGTCGTCGAGGTGGTGCCCGGGATGGTCGACGAGACCGAGAGGTCAGGCTCCGTCCCGCAGTTGAGCGACCTCTACGCCGACGAGGAGACCGAGACACCGGCCGCCAAGCACGGCATCGCCGCACGCGTCGCTGCCGGCCTCTCCGGGCTGTCCGGCGAGCGCGAGGCAACGACCGACCCGGTCGCGACCTACGAGGACCACGAGGACACCGGCGAGGTGCTGCTGTCCGCCGACGTCGAGAACACCGACGAGATCGACTCCGTCGCGGTGTCCTCCTACGAGGAGCCCGATGACGTCGTCGAGCCGGAGCGGCCGACCGTCCTCTCGGCCCGCGTCGACTTCGAACGGCCAGCGAGCGACTGGCCGACGGCGGTGCGCGAGCCCGTCGGCGTGCCTGCTGGCTCGGAGACGATGACCGTCGTCCTCGACGACCTGGCCGTGCGCCCTGCCGCCGAGCCGATCATCGGTCCGGAGCTGTCGGCCGCGCGCGGTCGGTTGCGTCTCACGATCGACCAACTGTCCGAGCGTACGCGGATCCGTCCGCATGTCATCGAGGCCATCGAGGTCGATGACTTCTCGCCGTGCGGTGGGGACTTCTACGCCCGCGGTCACCTGCGCACCCTGTCGCGGGTCCTCGGCATCGAGGCGGGTCCGCTGGTCGCGGCGTACGACGACACCTATGCCGACGCTCCCGTCGATCCGCGTCGCGTGTTCGAGGCCGAGCTCGCCACCGGGACGGGCGGTTCGATTCGCAGCACCCGTGGTGGGCGCAACTGGTCAGTGATGATCGCGGCGGTCATGGGCGCGGTGCTGATCTGGTCGGTGGCCAAGTTGGTGATGGGCGGTCCGGCGCCGGTCGGCGACACCCCGGTTCTCAACCAGAGCGGTGGCGTCTCCAAGGCGGCCGCGGCCAAGGGCGAGCCGGTCAAGCTCACGCTCGTCGCGGCCGGCGGGGGAGCGCAGCTGGTCATCCGCGACGCCGCGGGCGACATCGTCTTCGACGGCAACCTCGCCTTCGGCCAGACGTCCGTGCTCAAGCTCGTCCCGCCTGCGCGGATCTGGAGCTCGGACGGCTCGGTGACCTATGCGATCGGCAAGGCCCAGCAGAAGGCGCTCGGGGAGACGGGTTCCGAGGTCTCGAAGACCGTCACCGGGCGCTGATCCAGGAATGCCGACGGGACCCACTCCGCCGGTAGTCTGAGCCAGACATGACGACCACACCTGCACCTGTCTCCGTTGCGCTGCTCACCCTCGGTTGCGCCCGCAACGACGTCGACTCCGAGGAACTGGCCGGCCGCCTGGCTGCCGACGGCTTCACCCTGGTCGACGATCCGGAGGACGCCGACACCGTTGTCGTCAACACGTGTGGCTTCGTCGAGGCAGCCAAGAAGGACTCGATCGACACGTTGCTGGCGGCCGCCGACCTCAAGGCCTCTGCCGACAATGGGGGCCGGGTCCAGGCCGTCGTCGCGGTCGGATGCCTCGCCGAGCGGTACGGCGAAGAGCTGGCCGACTCGCTCCCCGAGGCGGACGCAGTGCTCGGTTTCGACGACTACCAGGACATCTCAGGCCGGCTCCGCTCGATCCTGGCCGGCGACAGACCGCACCCGCACACCCCGCGCGACCGGCGGTTGCTGCTGCCCATCAGCCCTGCGGATCGGCCCGCGGCAGCGGCCGACACCAAACTGTCGTTGCCCGGCCACTCGACGGACGTCGACGTCACCGTCCCGGGCCGCCCGGCGATCCGGCGCCGGCTCGACGGTGGCCCGATGGCACCGCTCAAGCTGGCCAGCGGCTGCGACCGCCGCTGCACGTTCTGCGCGATCCCGATGTTCCGCGGCTCCTTCGTCAGCCGTCGCCCCTCCGACGTGCTGCAGGAGGCCGCGTGGCTTGCCGAGCAGGGCGTCAAGGAGCTGTTCCTGGTCTCGGAGAACTCCACGTCCTACGGCAAGGACCTCGGCGACCTCGGGCTGCTCGAGACGATGCTGCCCGAGCTGACCGCGATCGACGGGATCGAGCGCGTCCGGGTGTCCTATCTGCAACCCGCCGAGACCCGACCTGGACTGGTCCGCGCGATCGCGACCACACCCGGTGTCGCGCCCTACTTCGACCTGTCCTTCCAGCACGCCAGCGCCTCGGTGCTGCGCCGGATGCGCCGCTTCGGTGACCCCGAGAGCTTCCTCGGCCTGCTCGCGCAGGTCCGCGACCTCGCCCCCGAGGCCGGTGTGCGCTCCAACGTGATCGTCGGATTCCCCGGCGAGACCGAGGAGGAGTTCCAGACGCTGTGCGACTTCCTCGTCGAGGCGCGCATGGACGTGACCGGCGTCTTCGGCTATTCCGACGAGGACGGCACCGAGGCCGAGAAGCTCGACGGCAAGCTGGACGAGGACGAGATCAACGCTCGCGTGCAGCACCTCAACGACCTCGTCGCCGAGCTGACCGCCGATCGTGCCGAGGAGCGGATCGGCAGCACCGTCGAGGTGCTGGTCGAGGAGGTCGATCCCGACGAGACCGGCGACGGAACCGTCGAGGGCCGCGCCGCCCAGCAGGGACCGGAAGTCGATGGCAGCACGCGCGTGCTCGGCGTACCGGGTGCGAGGGTGGGGGACTTCGTCCGCGCCGTCGTCGTTGCCACCGATGGTGTCGACCTGATCGCCGAACCCGTGGGAGCCAACTGATGACCGAGCCTGCTGCCGCCGATCGGGTGACCAAGCCGTCCAACTGGAACCTGCCCAATGCGCTGACCACGCTGCGGATCTTCCTGGTGCCGTTCTACGGCTGGGCGCTGCTCGCCGACGGCGGCCACTCGGTGACGTGGCGCACGGTCGCGTGGGGCATCTTCTTCGTGGCCATGGTCACCGACAAGATCGACGGCGACATTGCCCGGGCGCGCAATCTGGTCACCGACTTCGGCAAGATCGCCGACCCGATCGCTGACAAGGCGATCACCGGGATGGCGTTCATCGGCCTGTCGATCATCATGGACACCTGGTGGATGTGGACGATCACGATCATCGTCCTGGTCCGTGAGTGGGCGGTCACGCTGCTGCGCCTGTCCGTCCTGAAGTCCGTCGTCATCGCGGCTGCGAAGAGCGGCAAGTGGAAGACCGCCGCACAGGCACTCGCCCTCGGCTTCCTGACCCTGCCCTTGCTCGAGGTCAACGGCTGGCTCGACGTTCCCGGCGAGGTGACGTACGTCGTCGCCATCGCCCTGCTCCTCGTCGCCTTCGCGCTGACCCTGTGGTCCGGGTACGAGTTCTTCCGCGACGTGTGGATGCAGCGGGACAGCATCCGCAAGCCGCGATCTGCCTGAACGTCTGTGAGATCGTGTTGTCCGTCTGAGCGCAAGGGCAACATCTGACGGTCGCGCGTCACCTTTTCGTCACCCGGATTTCCTCAGGTCCACATGACTCTGTCGGTCTCTCAGCCTAGGTTAAGGTTCCTTCCCCTCCACCCGTTCTCGCTGCATCTCGGGCGTGCGTGATCGGTTGTCCTTGCCTTTTTCGACGACCTCGGAAGAAGTTCATGCGCCCCGTCAAGAAGTTGCTTTTCGGCTCCCTCAGCGCAGCCGTAGGCCTATCCGGCCTGGCCGCCCTCACTCCACCGTCCGCGCAGGCGAACCCTGCCGGTGATGCACTCGTGATTTCGGAGGTGTACGGCGCCGGTGGCAATGCCGGTGCCGTCTACAACGCCGACTTCGTTGAGCTCTTCAACCCGACGGCCGCGCCGATCTCGCTGTCTGGCATCGCCATTCACTACCGTGCGGCTAACGGCAACTCGGGTGGAAACCCCGTCGCGCTGGCCGGCTCGGTACCGGCGCATGGCAACTACCTCATCCAGATGGGATCCGCCGGCGCCGTCGGCTCTGCGCTTCCTACTCCGGATGCCGGTCCTGCCGGTTTCAACATGGCGGCAGGCGGTGGTCAGGTGGCCCTCCAGATGGGCACGTCGATCATCGCGACGTCTGGCAACACAGTGGGCGTCGGAGGAATTGTCGACTTCGTGGGGGCGGCCGGTGCTGTCAGCTACGAGACGGCAGTCGCCGGCGCCGCTACGGCCGCCGCGTCCCTCAACCGGACCAACGGATCCGACACGGACAACAACGCTGGAGACTTCGCACTTGTCGCACCGACCCCTCAGAACGCGGCCGCCAGTCAGGCTGGTGGCGGGCTGGCGGTGACGGCGCCGGGCAACAAGAACGGCAAGCTCGGCGTTGCCATCACCTCGTTCACGATGACGGCGACCGGCGGCACGGCGCCCTACACGTGGAGCGCGTCCGGTCTGCCGACGGGTGTTGACATCAACGCCACCACGGGAGAGATCAGTGGGACGCCGACCGCGGCTGGGTTGTTCCACGCGACTGTCACCGCGTCAGACTCCGCAGTGACTCCGGCGACCAAGGACGTGACCTTCGACTTCTCCGTCCTCGACCCGTCGGTGACGACTCCTATCACCGACATCCAAGGGTCTGGCGCGACGTCGCCGATGGTCGACAGCATCGTGAATGTCGAGGGCGTTGTGACCGGCGTGTACGCCGATCCCTACCCGACGGAACTCGGGACCAGCGGCGGGTTCGACGGCTTCACGATCCAGACTCCTGGAACGGGCGGAGCGACCGATACGACCCCGGGATCGTCCGACGCGGTCTTCATCTACTCCGGTGACAACGCGATGCCGGCTGGACTCGCTGTCGGTGACTCCGTTCGCGTCACCGGAAAGGTCGCCGAGGCCTTCGGCACGACTCAGGTCGTGCCGACGAGCTCTGCTGACATGGAGAAGTTGGCGGTACCGCTGGCGGCCGTGACGCCGCTCGAGATCGCCTACCCGACCACCGAAGTTGCCCGTGAGGCACAGGAGCACATGCTTCTTGCCCCGACGGATCAGTTCGTCGTCAGCAACAGCTATTCGTCGAACCAGTACGGCGAGATCGGCATCGCCAGTGACGGCAAGGTGCTCATGCAGCCGACTGAGGTCTGCGTGCCGACCGACGCCGCCTGTCTGGCCGCCGTCAAGGCCGACAACGCGGCTCGCGGCGCGATCATCGACGATGCCACCAGCATCAACTACCTGCCGTCGAGCTCGGCACCGCAACAGAATCTGCCGCTTCCGTGGTTGACCAAGACGAACGCAGTGCGTGTGGGCGCCAAGGTCACCTTCGTCAAGCCGGTGATCCTTGACTACCGCAACAACAACTGGAAGTTGCAGCCGCAACTCCCGATCAAGGGCGACGGCTCGGCTGCGATCTCCTTCGAGGACACGCGGACACCGAACCTGACCCCGGCTGCTGTGGGCGGTGACATCAAGCTCGCGACCTACAACGTCGAGAACTACTTCACCACTACGGGTCAGGCATACGTCTCGTACGGTGGCACCTGCACCTACTACAACGACCGCGCGAGCACGCCGATCGGCGACAAGACCTGCACCAGCCCCTCGGGCGGCTCAGGCCCCCGCGGTGCTGCGACGACCGCCAGCTTCGAGCGGCAGCGTGCGAAGATCGTGACGGCCATCAATGCTCTCGGTGCCGACATCGTGTCGCTCGAGGAGATCGAGAACTCGACCAAGATCGCGATCGCAGCCAAGGCGGGCAGCTATACCGGGTCGCCACTTTCTGAGTCGTGGCGCGACGAGGCCATTGCCGACCTGGTCACGGCACTCAATTCGGCGGCTGGTCCGGGCACCTGGGCCTTCGTTCCTTCGCCGACGTCTTCGACGGTTGCCGCCAATCTGTCGGCGCAGGACGTGATCCGAAGCGGCTTCATCTACAAGCCCGCGACCGTCGTTCCTGTGGGACCGTCGTCGATCTACTTCGGCGAGCCGGCCGACATGGCCTTTGCCAACGCGCGCGAGCCGCTGGCACAGGTGTTCAAGGCGAAGGGTCACCCGAACTCGGACGGCTTCGCAGTGGTCGTGAACCACTTCAAGTCCAAGGGCGACAGCACGCCGCCGGCGACTGGCGACAACGCCAACAGTGCGGACACGGGTGCCTTCAACGGCGATCGCGTTCGTCAGGCGACGTCCTTGGTGACCTTCGCCAATACGTTCGCGGCCAGTCGCGGGGTCGACAAGATCTTCCTGACGGGGGACTTCAACTCGTACTCGATGGAGGACCCGGTCAGGTACATCGAGAGCAAGGGCTTCACCGCTGTTGACTCGGACGATCCCGCCGACGAGACCTACTCGTTCAACGGCCTCTACGGCTCGATGGACCACGTCTTCGCCAACGCTGCCGCCATGAACAAGGTGGCGGGCGCGGATGTGTGGAACATCAACGCCGAGGAGTCGGTCGCCTACAACTACAGCCGGTTCAACTACAAC
>JASLDK010000318.1 GCA_030145945.1 Nocardioides sp. | reverse complement strand
CTGTTCGACCGGGCACCGGAGCAGGGCGATCGCCTGACGGGCGACGGCTCGGATCCGCGGGTGTTGTCGATGATGCTCGGCGCCACCGCGATCGTGGCGGGCATGGTTGCTCTGCTCACGCTGCTCAACGGCAAGCTGGTGTCGCCGTTCGGTGTCGTCATCGTGCTGACCGCGATCGGACTCGCCTGGGGTGCCGCACGGACCAAGGTGGTCCCGGTCGAGGTGAGCATCGTGCGCGGCGTGGTCTACGTCGAGCAGGGTGAGTCGACGCATCGCTTCGACCTCCGCAATCCGGAGACGCCTGTCGAGATGGTCGGTCGTCCCGGCGAGCCCGGCTGGCAGGTCCGCTTCTCCCGCAAGGGGCTGGAGCCGTTCGTGATCGACGGCTCGATGGTGGATGCGGCGGACTTCGTCCGCCAGTTGCGCGAGTTGCGGCCCGAGCTCTGAGCGCCCGGGCGTCTCGTGACGGTTGCTGCGCAACCTCCTCGACGTCCGAGGGTCAGCCCAGCGCCACCCGCAGTCTGCCTGCGATCTCCAGCACGCCCACGCGGCTCGTGCGACCGACGCCCACGATGTTGAGGAATCCGTGGATCTGGTCGACGTACCGCTTCATCTCGACCTGCACGCCCGCATCGCTGAGGTGGCGAGCATAGGCCTCTCCCTCGTCGCGGAGCGGGTCGAAACCAGCGGTGGCGACGTACGCGGGGGCAAGGCCCGTGGGCAGGTCGATGTCGAGCAGGTTCAACCGTTCGTCAGTGCGGTCGACCGGATCAGGGGTGTAGGTCTCGTTGAAGAAGGCGATGGACTCCTCGGTGAGATAGAGGTCCGTGCCGAACAGGCTCAGGCTCGCAGTCGCTCGATCTGCGTCGGTGCACGGATAGACGAGCAGCTGGAAGGCGAGCGGGATCCCGGCGCGGGCGGCGGCGATGGCGGTGTACGCCGAGATGTTGCCGCCGGCGGAGTCGCCGCCGACGCCGACCTTGGCCGGGTCGACGGACAGTTCCTCGGCGTGCTCGTGCACCCAGCGCAGAGCTGCCTCGGTGTCGTCGAAGGCCGTGGGGAAGGGTGCCTCGGGCCCGACGCGGTAGGCGACGGACAGCACGCGTACGCCGGACTCCTCGGCGAGCACCCGGCACGGAGCGTCGTGGGAGTCGAGGTCGCCGTAGACGAATCCGCCGCCGTGGAAGAAGATCAGCAGCCCGTCTCCCGAGCGCTTCGACGGCTCGTAGAGCCGGGCCGGGAGGTCTGCGACGCTGAGGTCGCGGATGGCGCCGATCGGCTGGCGGCCGCCGATCAGGCGGGCGTTCTCAAGCAGGGATGCCCGTCCCCGGCGGATGTCGGCACCGGCGAGGTCCCCCTTCCGGGCGATCTTCTGGAGCGTGAGCATGAGGTGCAGGTCGGGCGCGAGGGTCTGGCCGTCGAGCACCAGGGCACCTCGGGTGAGGGCCTGCTGTGCCTTGACGGGCAGCCCCATCAGGACCGAGACGAGACGGGTTTCGGCAGCGGTTCGCAAGCTCACCGCCACAACATACTTCGGGTACGCCGACCGCGGGGCCGGCGTCCGTGAACGCCGGTGGCGTTCGGCGTCACCGTCCGTTCACCCGAAGGTGCCAGACTCGCGAACATGTCCTCCGAGCAGCACACCGCACCGGCCGCCCTGTCCGTCGTACCCGACGCGTCGACCTCCGGCGAGACTGCGACGGAACCGGCCGACCCGGGCTATCTGCCGGATCCCGCGCTGGTGGAGCAGATCGAGGCGGTCGAGAACCGCTTCGTCGACCGCGAGCTGTCCTGGCTGCGCTTCAACGAGCGGGTGCTGGAGCTGGCCGAGGACGAGTCGTTGCCGCTGCTGGAGCGCGCCCGCTTCCTGGCCATCTTCACCAGCAATCTCGACGAGTTCTTCATGGTCCGTGTGGCCGGTCTCAAGCGCCGGATCGCGACCGGGCTGGCGGTGCGGGCCGCGAGCGGTCTGATGCCGTTGGAGGTGCTGGAGGCGATCTGGCAGCGGGCCGGGGAGCTGGCCCAGCGCCAGGCGGCTGTGTTCCGCGACGACATCGTGCCCGCGCTCAGCGGAGAGGGCATCGATCTGGTCCGGTGGGCCGACCTCGATCGTGACGAGCAGAAGGAGTGCAAGCGGCTCTTCAAGGAGCGGATCTTCCCGGTCCTCACGCCGCTGGCCGTCGACCCGGCACACCCGTTCCCTTACATCTCGGGGCTCTCGCTCAATCTCGCCGTGGTGCTCCGCAACCCGAAGTCGGGCAAGGAGCTCTTCGCCCGGGTGAAGGTGCCGTCCAACTTCGACCGGTTCGTGGCGCTCGGCAACGCCCGCTTCGTGCCGCTCGAGGACGTCATCGGCGCCCATCTGCGGCGCCTCTTCCCCGGCATGGAAGTGCTGGAGGCGCACACCTTCCGGGTCACCCGCAACGAGGACCTCGAGGTGGAGGAGGACGACGCGGAGAACCTGCTGGCTGCGCTGGAGAAGGAGCTGCTGCGCCGCAAGTTCGGCCCGCCCGTGCGCCTGGAGGTCGAGGAGTCGATCGCGCCGTCGGTGCTCGAGCTGCTCGTCTCCGAGCTCGACATCAGCGAGGCCGAGGTGTTCCAGATCCCCGGACCGCTCGACCTGCGCGGCCTGCACCACATCGCCGATCTGCCGCGGGCGGAGCTGAAGTACCCCTCCTTCGTCCCGAGCACCCACCCCCGGCTGGCTGAGTTCGAGTCGGCCGCTCCTGTCGACGTGTTCAAGGCGCTCCGGCGTCGCGACGTGCTCCTGCACCACCCCTACGACTCGTTCGCCACGTCGGTGCAGCGCTTCATCGAGCAGGCCGCGGCCGACCCGCACGTGCTGGCGATCAAGCAGACGCTCTACCGCACCTCCGGCGACTCCCCCATCATCGACGCCCTCATCGATGCGGCCGAGGCCGGCAAGCAGGTGCTGGTGCTGGTCGAGATCAAGGCGCGCTTCGACGAGCAGGCCAACATCCGCTGGGCACGGAAGCTGGAGCAGGCCGGCTGCCATGTCGTCTATGGCCTGGTCGGGTTGAAGACCCACTGCAAGCTGGCGATGGTGGTGCGCGACGAGCCGGAAGGCATCCGTCGCTACACGCACATCGGCACGGGCAACTACAACCCCAAGACCTCGCGGATGTATGAGGACCTCGGCCTCCTCACCACTGACGAGACGATCGGCGAGGACGTCGCCCACCTGTTCAACAACCTCTCCGGCTGGTCCCGCAAGGCCACCTACGAGGAGCTCCTGGTCGCTCCCGACTCGGTGCGGGCCGGACTGGTCCAGCAGATCCACGCCGAGATCGAGCACCACCGGGCCGGCCGTCCGGCCGGCATCCGGTTCAAGGCCAACTCGGTCGTCGACGAGGAGACCATCGACGCCCTCTACCTCGCCTCCTGCGAGGGCGTCCCCGTCGAGCTCCTGATCCGCGGCATCTGTGCGCTGCGGCCCGGCGTGCCCAGCCTCAGCGAGAACGTCCGGGTCCGCTCGGTCCTCGGCCGCTTCCTCGAGCACAGCCGGGTCTTCTCGTTCGAGGGCGGCGGCGAGCCCGCCACCTGGATCGGGTCGGCCGACATGATGCACCGCAACCTGGACCGTCGCGTCGAGGTCCTGGTGCGGCTCCCCGAGGCCTCCCGTGACGAGGTACGCCGACTCCTGGACCTCGCGTTCGCCCCCACGACCCAGGCCTGGGAACTGCATCCTGATGGCGAGTGGAAGCGCAACGACGGCGCCGACCACCTCCAGGAGACGCTGATCGAGCAGCAGCGCAAGCGGCGTACCAACGCCTGAAAAGTCCCGTTGCGGGCTCGTGTGAGCCGTCACATCTGCCCGGTGCTGGGACCGCCAGTTGCATTCACCTGCCCGTGACCCCCTAGCATGAACGAGTTCGCCTCCGCCTCAACGGGAGTCCATGTGGGTCTGCGTCTGCGTCCGGTCGATACCTCCTTCTACGACCTCTTCACCCAATCGGCTCAGCACCTGGTGGCTGGAGCCGAGATCCTCGCCGAGATGCTCTCCGAGTCCTCGGACAAGGCTGGCATCGCCGAGCGGATGCGCGCCGCCGAGCACGCCGCCGACGAGACGACCCACGAGATCGTCAAGAAGGTCAACAGCACCTTCGTGACGCCCTTCGACCGCGAGGACATCTACGCGCTCGGGTCCGGTCTCGACGACGTCATGGACATGATGGACGAGGCTGTCGACCTGATCCTGCTCTACGAGGTGCAGGTCGCGTTGCCGGCCGAGCTCTCCGAGCAGGTCGAGGTGCTGCAGCGGTGCGCCGAGCTGACCGCGGCCGCCATGCCGCGTCTGCAGTCCATGCAGTCGCTCGACGACTACTGGATCGAGATCAACCGGCTCGAGAACGCCGGCGACCGCAACCACCGCCGCACCCTCGCCAAGTTGTTCTCGGGCGAATACCCCACGCTCGAGGTGCTCAAGCTCAAGGACATCGTGGAGTCACTCGAGAGCGCGATCGACGCGTTCGAGCGGGTGGCCAACACGGTGGAGCAGATCGCCGTCAAGGAAGGCTGAGGAAGTCATCTCATGACCCTCACCCTGGCGATCGTCATCGCCGTGGTCGTCATCGCCCTGGCGTTCGACTACACCAACGGCTTCCACGACGCGGCCAACGCGATCGCGACCTCGGTCTCGACCCGCGCGTTGACGCCTCGGATCGCGCTCACGCTGGCCGCGTTGATGAACTTCATCGGCGCACTGCTCGGTCAGGAGGTCGCGAAGACCGTTGCGGACGTGATCACCATCGAGGATGCGAGCGGCCATCTGCAGGTCGGGGTCCATCATGGGCTCGTCATCGTGATGGCGGGTCTGCTCGGCGCGATCATCTGGAACCTGATCACCTGGTACTTCGGCCTTCCCTCCTCCTCCTCGCACGCCCTCATCGGCGGCCTGGTCGGCTCCGCGATCGCCGGTGGCGTGAGCGTCAAGTGGGACACCATCGTGCAGAAGGTGCTGATCCCGATGGTGATCTCGCCGCTGTTCGGATTCTGTGCCGCGTTCGCGGTGATGACCGCGATCCTGTGGATCTTCCGCCGCGGCAACCCGCACCGGATCAACCGCGGCTTCCGCGGCATGCAGACCATCTCCGCCGCCGCGCTGGCCCTCGGCCACGGCCTCCAGGACGCCCAGAAGACGATGGGTGTCATCCTGCTCGCCCTCGTCGTCGCCTACCCGTCGACCTACGACATCGGAACCCTCCCGCTCTGGGTGGTCCTGTGCGCGGCCGGCGCGATCTCCGCGGGCACCTACGCCGGTGGCTGGCGCATCATGCGCACCCTGGGCCGCAAGATCATCCACCTCGACCCGCCCCGTGGTTTCGCCGCCGAGTCGGTCGGCGCCGGTGTCCTCTACACGACGGCGTTCGTCTTCCACGCCCCCATCTCGACCACCCACACCATCACCTCCGCGGTGATGGGCGCCGGCGCGACCAAGCGGTTCTCCGCGGTCCGCTGGGGCATGGCCCGCACCATCCTGGTGGCCTGGATCTCCACCTTCCCCGCCGCCGCCCTTGCGTCGTGGGGCTGCTACGAGATTCTCAACCTGATCTTGCTCTGAGGGGCATAGTCCCGGCCGAAAAGCACCGAAATCGACCGTGATTCGGTGCTTTTCAGCCGGGACTATCCCACGGTGAGCGAATAGCCTCGTCCCCGGATCCGGCGTACGTCGGCGACGCCGGCGAGCCGCGCCCGCAACCGGGTCACGTGCATGGCGATGGTGTTGCCGCCGGGGCGGGTGGCGTCGGTGCCCCACAGGGCCTCGCGCAACTCGTCGTCGGTGACGAGATCGGGCGAGGCCAGCATCAGCGCCCGCAGCAGCTCGAACTCCTTGAGCGGCAGGTCGGCGATCCGGGCGCCGTTGACACGCACGATGTAGGCAGCGGCGTCGAGGGCGATCGGTCCGACCTCGAGACGTGCGCGCTCGGCGAGCGAGCGTGGTGCGTGGGTGATCAGGTCCCACAGGTGCTGGGGCGCGTAGGGCCGCGGCGCGACGGCCGAGGCGCCCGCGAGCATCAGCGCCCCGACACTGTCGGCGGAGCCGTCGGCGAGCCCTTCGCCCGCGATGACGTACGGCGAACCGTGGGCCCGGATCACGCCGACGAAGTCCTCCGCCGGGATGCCGGGCGCACCGGGCGCGACGACGACGGCGTGCGGGTCGGTGCGCCCGAACGCGACGAGTCCGTCGAGGGTCGAGCCGACCCAGGTGACGTGGACGCCGCGTCCTGCCATCGCCTCCGCGAGCGCACCCCCGTCATCCGACGGATCGACGACCAGGAGTTGTGCTCCCGAGGACTCGACCCACCGATGGAGGTAGGCGCGCACGGACTGGCGTCGGGCATCGCGCCGCACATCTGGTGTGCCCATGACGTTCCCTGCCGCTGACGCGCGGCTCAGCCGAAGCGACCGGAGATGTAGGCCTCGGTGGCCGGGTCGTCCGGGTTGGCGAACATCTTCTTGGTCGGGTTGAACTCGACCAGGTGGCCGGGCTCGCCGGTCGCCTTGAGGTTGAAGAAGCCGGTGTCGTCGGAGACCCGGGCCGCCTGCTGCATGTTGTGGGTGACGATGACGATCGTGAACTCGTTCTTGAGCTCGTGGATCAGGTCCTCGACCGCTGACGTCGAGATCGGGTCGAGCGCCGAGCAGGGCTCGTCCATCAACAGGATCTGCGGCTCGACCGCGATCGCGCGGGCGATGCACAGCCGCTGCTGCTGACCACCGGACAGGCCCATGCCGGGCTTGTTGAGCCGGTCCTTGACCTCGTTCCACAGGTTCGCGCCGCGCAGCGACTTCTCGACGACGGCGTCGGCCTCGGACTTCTTCAGCTTGCCCGCGTTGAGCTTGAGACCCGCCAGGACGTTGTCATAGATCGACATCGTCGGGAACGGGTTCGGCCGCTGGAAGACCATGCCGACCTGGCGGCGTACGGCGACCGGGTCGACGCCGGGCTCGTAGAGGTCCTGACCGTCGACGACGATCTTGCCCTCGACGCGCGCACCGGGGATCACCTCGTGCATCCGGTTGAGCGAGCGCAGGAAGGTCGACTTGCCACAGCCCGACGGGCCGATGAAGGCGGTGACCGCGCCGGCCCGGATCGTCATGTTGACGCCCTCGACCGCGAGGAAGTCGCTGTAGTAGATGTTGACGTCGGAGACGTCGATGCTCTTGGCCATGACTGGTTGCCTCTCAAACCCTGCGGGTCACTTGTTTCGGGGCGCGAAGATCTTGCCGATGATGCGTGCTGCCAGGTTGAGCACCATCACGATGACGATCAGGATGAAGGCGGCGCCCCAGGCGATCGCCTCGGCGGGGGCGTCGCCTCGCAGGTTCTGGCCGTAGATGAGGACCGGGAGGGTCGTCATCGCGCCGTCGAACACGTTCATGTTGGTGCGGTCGGTCGCTCCGGCGATCAGCAGCAGCGGCGCGGTCTCACCGATGACCCGCGAGATCGCGAGGGTGATGCCGGTGAGGATGCCGCCGATGGCCGTCGGGAGGACGATCCGGACGATCGTCTTCCACTTCGGCGTGCCGAGGGCGTACGCCGCCTCGCGCAGGTCGTCGGGGACCAGCATCAGCATCTCCTCGGTGGCCCGCACGACGATCGGGATCATCAGCAGCGAGAGCGCGACCGAGCCACCGAAACCGGAGACGTACGCCGGTCCGAACAGCAGCGTGAACAACGCGAAGGCGAACAGGCCCGCGACGATCGAGGGGATGCCGGTCATGACGTCCACCAGGAAGGTGATCGACTTGGCCAGCTTGTTGCCCTTGCCGTACTCCACGAGATAGACCGCTGCCATCACGCCGACCGGCACCGAGATCAGCGCAGCGAACAGCGTGATCAGCAGGGTGCCGATGATCGCGTGGTAGATCCCGACCGGCTGGTCGATCTGGGTCCTGAAGAACGAATAGCTCAAGAACGTGCTGTCGATGCGACCGACGCCCTTGCCGACCACGCGCCAGATCAGGGACACCAGGGGCACGACCGCAACCGCGAACGCTCCCCAGATCAGGCCGGTCATCAGCCGGTCGACCGCGCTGCGACGGCCCTCGATGGCCAGCGACCACAGCGGGAGCCCGGCCAGGAAGATCAGGGCGCCGACCGCGACCGAGCCGATCAGCGGCGCGCCGAGGACGAGCAGCAGTCCGCCGAAGGCGGCGGCGATGACACCCGTGATGACGGGTGCCTGCTGCGGCAGCCGGGGCTGCACCAGCGAGACAGGGACACGAGTCATGGTGTTCTGGTCCAGAAGCGTCATCGAGCCATCCGCCTCTCGCTACGACCCACGATCCAGCGGGCGAGGAAGTTGACCAGGAAGGTCATCAAGAAGAGCACCAGGCCGGTCGCGACCAGGACGTTGAGCATGTCGGCGCTGCGCTCCTTGTACTTGAGCGCGATGTTGGCGGCGATCGACGTCGGCGACGACGAGCCGATGATGTTCCACGACAGGTCGAAGCCGAAGGACAGCACCATCGTCACGGCCATCGTCTCGCCGAGAGCACGCCCGAGACCGAGCATCACCGCCGAGACCATGCCGGAGCGGGAGTACGGGAAGACCGTCATCCGGATCATCTCCCACCGCGTCGCACCGAGGGCCAGGGCGGCCTCCTCGTGCAGGCGCGGGGTCCGCGAGAACACCTCGCGGCTGATCGCGGTGATGATCGGCAGGATCATGATCGCGAGCACGATGCCGGCGGTCAGGATCGAGCGGCCGGTCGCGTTCGGCTCTCCGAACAGGGAGCCGAGGACGGGCCAGTCACCGAAGGTGTCGTGCAGCCACTGATGCATCGGCTTCAGCTTGTTGGCGAGGTAATAGGCACCCCACAGGCCATAGACGACCGAGGGTACGGCGGCCAGCAGGTCGATCACGTAGGCCACCGGGCCCGCGATCCACTTGGGCGCATAGTGGCTGATCACCAGGGCGATCCCGAACGCCAGCGGAACCGCGATGATCAGCGCGATGATCGAGGCAGTGAAGGTGCCGACGAGCAGCGGCCCGACGTACCCGAGGAAGCTTGCGGCGTGCGGTCCGTAGACGTCGGCCGACTTCGCGAAGCCGGGCGCGCCCTTGACGGCGAGGAAGATGAAGACGCCGGCCAGGGCCGCGAGGATCGTGAGACCGGCGGCCAGGGCGACGCCCGCGAAGATGCGGTCGCCGACACCGGCTCGGGCCGATGCCCAGTTCGCGGAGGTGTCGTCGACCTCGGCGGTGGGTGCTGTCACTGCTGTCACCTTGGGTTGGAGGAATGTGCCTGAAGGGTGGGGCCGGGATCATCCGGCCCCACCCCTCAGAGCGGGATCACTTGGCGGAGATGCCCGCGACGATCTCCTGCGCCTTGCTGGCCGTCTCCGGCGCGAGCTTGGCGGAGCCGGCGAAGTCAGCAGCCTCGGCCTGGCCCTTGTCGGACACGATGTAGCTGAGGTAGCCCTTGACGTTGGCGGCCTCGGCGGCGTCGCTGTAGTTCTCGCACGCGATCAGGTAGGACAGCAGGATGACCGGGTAGGCGCCGGCCTCCGTGGTGGTGCGGTCCACGTCGACGGCGATGTCGGTCGCGTCGCGGCCCTCGACGACCGGGGAGACGGCAACGGTCTTGGCCGCACCCTCGGGGGAAGGCGCGACGTACGCGTCGCCGACCTTGACGGAGACGGCCTTGAGGTCACCGGTCTGGCTGGCGTCGGCGTACCCGATCGTGCCCTCGGTGTCGCCGATGGTCTTGACGACCCCCGAGGTGCCCTCTGCGGAGACGCCGCCGGAGACCGGGAACGGGTCGGCAGCCGGGTAGCCCCACGCGTCGGGGGCGACCTTGCCGAGGTAGTCGGTGAAGTTCTTGGTGGTGCCCGAGTCGTCCGCGCGGTGGACCGGGACGATCTTCAGGTCGGGGAGCTTGGCGTCGGGATTCTGGTCGGCGATCGCCTTGTCGTTCCAGTTGGTGATCTTGCCGTCGAAGATCTTCGCGATCGTCGCGGCGTCGAGCTTCAGCTCGTCGACACCCTTGAGGTTGTAGGCGACGGCGATCGAGGAGATGTACGCCGGGACCTCGACGACGTTGCCGTCGCAACGCTTCTTCGCGGCGGCGAGCTCCTCCTCGGAGATGTAGGAGTCGGAACCGGCGAACGCGAGGGCGCCGCTGGTGAACTGGCCGCGGCCGTCGGTCGAGCCGAGCAGCGCGTAGTCGATGGTCAGGCCGCTGTTCTGACCCTGGAACGCGGTCTTCCACGCCTCCTGGGCCTTCTCCTGCGACGTGGCGCCGCCACCCTTGAGGTTGCCGCTCAGGCTCGAGTCGGAGCCACCGTCCTTGCTGCTGGAGCCGGACTCGTTCGACGCACCACAGGCGCTCATGACGAGGGCGAGAGCAGCGATGCCGGGAACGGCCGCGCGGTGAATGGTCTTGAGCTTCAAGGAACTTGCCTCTCAGAGGTGAGGGGCACAGGTTCCAGCCCCTCGTTGCGTGCTTGGACAATCAGGAAGTTAGGCAGCGTCGGAAACGCACCTCCCCAGCCGAACTGAACCAGAGGTGAACAGCGGCAGTCAGGATGGCGCCCGGACGTGGGCCGGGTCACTGCTCCCCGCCTGGTGACGCTCCACGGCGACCACCTTGCCCTTGCGCACGTGCAGCACCAACGCCTCCGCGGGCGCCAGCGCGGCATCGGTCGGCAGGTCGATCCCGGCGGCATCCTGAGCCAGCGGCAGGACCGGGCGGTGCGTGCACAGCACCGCTCCCTGCTCCACCTCGAACAGGTCCGCCACGACCTTCTCGACCGCCCGCGCGGTGGCGTTCTCCTCGCTCAGGCGCGGACGCAGGTCGAGCGGCAGGTCCGCCGTCTCGGCGTACGGCTGGACGGTCTGCACACAGCGGGTGCTGGTCGAGGTGACGATCCGGGTCACGTCGTAGGCGGCGAGCAGAGACACCAGCCGGTCCGCCCCGGCCTCCCCGACCTTCAACAGCGTGCGTCCGGCGTCCGGACCACGCCATGCGTTGCGCGAACGCGCCCGGGCATGACGCAGCAGGATCACGGCATGGGTCCTGCGGCGCACCTTCAGCGCTGCGGCGAGCGTCTCGCGGTCGTAGTCGTAGCTGAGCCGCGCGGGCGCCTCGTCGACCGGCACCCAGGCGACCTCGTCGATCTCGTCGTTGGGCCGGTACGCCGACACGTCGTCGTCCCCCACCACCCGGCCGGCCCAGTAGAAGACCGTCTTCATCCGCCGGGCGACGGGATAGCGCTGGGACGGCAGCGGGGGCCCGAGGCGCACATGGACGCCGGTCTCCTCGGCCACCTCCCGCACCGCGGCCGCCGTCGGGTGCTCACCACGGTCCAGCTTGCCCTTCGGGAACGACCAGTCGTCGTACTTCGGACGGTGCACGAGCAGCACCTGTCGTCCGGGACGGAACACGACCACGCCGGCAGCGAGGATGTCGGGCACGGGCCACAGTATGCAGGGATCGAGGTCTGCCCTCATAGGGTGGCGGCGTGAAGCGCCGTTGGATGATCGTCCTGCTGGTGAGCGTCCTCGTCGTAGCAGGCGGCACTGTGGCGTTCTGGCGACTGCACTCCGCCGCGTCGTCTCGCCTGGACTCCGCCCTGGAGCTCGCGCCGAAGACAACCGCACGGTTCAGCTGGACCGACTGGGCCGGCGTACGCAAGGAGCTGGGTGCCGACCTCGACGCCACCTCCAGCGGCCAGGACGTCGAGGACTTCCTCGCCAAGGCCTTCGACCACGATCTGTCCTCCACCACTGCACTGGAGGGCTCGGCGATCGCACTGCAGGACGACTTCGGTCTCTCCCCCGCGACGATCGACTGGGAGCTGTTCACGCAGGGCTCCGACGGCGCCCTGGTGTTCATGGGCCTGCCGAAGGGGTACGACGTCGCGGCACTGCGCGACCGCTTGCGGACCATCGGCTTCGACGAGCCCGCGAAACCGGACGGGGTGTGGCGCGGTGGCGTCGACCTCCTCGAGGGCCTGTCGAACCCGGTCACCCCGGAGTTGGCCGCGCTGGCGATCGACGAGGACAGCGGCGTCGTGGTGGGCAGCGACGACCCGGGCTTCCTGGGCCGCCGGGCGGGACTGGCCCGGGGCGGCAAGGGGGACGGCGTGAGCCAGGTGGCGGCCGCGGTCGGATCGCCGCTCAGCGCCTCGGTCCTCACCGGCGACCAGGTCTGTTCCGCGCTCGCGATGACCGATGCCGACAGCGCCGACCGGACCCGCGCCGGAGAGCTCGTCCAGCAGGCCGGCGGCGTCCACCCGATGACCGGGTTCGCGATCGCGGCCGAGCCGGGCGGCGGCGTCCGCGTGGCGATGGCCTTCGAGTCCGCCGACCAGGCCCGCGCCGACGCCGACAGCCGGTCACAACTGGCCGCCGGGCCGGCGCCGGGCCAGGGCGGCACGTTCCCCGACCGCTTCAGGCTCGGGAAGGTCGTCGCCAAGGACCGGGTGCTCACCATGGCGTTGCAGCCGGTCGACGGGGCCTTCGTGCTCTCCGACCTCAGCGACGGGCCGCTGCTGTTCGCGACCTGCTGACCGCGCCGCCGCTCACCGGTCGATCAGGGTGCGACGCCGAGGATGCGGTCGATCTCGTCCTGCGAGAGACGCTCGTCGGAGGCGGTGGCAGCGATGATCAGGTTGGTCGTCAACTCGACCTCGACCATGAGGTCGCCGTCCTCGAGGGTCACATCGAACTGATCGGTCATCGTCCCCTCCCTCGAGCCGAGCCCATCACGGTCATCCGAAACCATCTTCCCCCTGTTCGAGTCGGCAAACCCTGAGAATCAGGAAAAATCCGGTCCCGGCGACGGGCACGGCATGGCCCGGCCGACGTACGACGTCGCTGCCGGCCTCGGTAGGCTGCGCGTGGGCCGTTAGCTCAGTTGGTAGAGCGCTGGACTTTTAATCCATTGGTCGTCGGTTCGAGCCCGACACGGCCTACCCAGATCGCCGCCCTCGAGGTGGCTAGCGCCGCTGCGAGCACTCCGCGCACAACCCGACCAGTTCGACCATGTGACTGACCTCGGTGAAGCCGTGCTCATCGGCGATGGCGTGCGCCCACTTCTCGACGGCGGACCCGGTGATCTCGACCGTGCGGCCACAGGAGCGGCAGACCAGGTGGTGATGGTGCTCGTCACTGCACCGGCGATAGGTCGCCTCCCCCGCCGGGTTGTGGCGTACGTCGACCTCACCTGCCTCCGCCATCGCCTGCAGCGCGCGATAGACCGTGGCCAGGCCGACCTTGTCGCCGACCTGCCGGATGCTGTCGTGGATCTCCTGCGCGCTCTGGAAGTCCGTGGCGAGCGCGAGGGCATCGGTGATCGCACGACGCTGCCGGGTCGGCCGGAGCGCGGTGGGGCGCGCGTCGGTGTCGGTCACCGTTCCTCCTCGTCTCGTTGGAACCACCATGACGCCATTGTCCAACCTAGTCCGATCGGACCATGCAATCGGGACCGTCCAACCGAACCGCGGACCTGCGATGCGCGAGTAACCTGAAGCCGGGAGAGGGAACAGGAAGGACTCGCTCATGGGGAGCAATGACGAGTTCGGACCGGACACGGAATCCATCCGTGCCTGGCTGGACAAGCGATCCACCTACGCGAAGGACGCCCGCGTCGTCGGTGCGCCGCGCGGGGGACTCGCGATCTCGTCGTCCCCGAAGGCAGAGGCCGCAACTGTCCCGAGCGATGGCCCGAAGGGCTCCCTGCAGGATCGGACCTCCGGCGACCGCGCCGACAGCACGACCGCCGGACGCTCGGTGCTGGCCGCCCTCGGCGTCGACGCGCCGCCCGAGCCGCCGTCGCGGATCGCCCGTGCCGAGGGTCTCGACAGCACCAACCTCGGCCGGTCCGTCGTCGATGCCCTGCGCGCGGACATGCCGAAGACCCGGCCGGAGACGGCCCGACCGGACAAAGCCCGCTCTGCGCCGGTCAAACCGGTCACCGTCCAGCCGGAGTCGGCTGTCGTCGTACCGCTCCCCACTGCTCCGCGCGATCCGGTCCGCCCCGCTCCTGTGCCGCGCGTCCACGCCGCGCCGCAGGTCAAGCACGGCCGGTGGACCGAGCCCGAGGACAACCTGACCGTCCTCAACGCCAGCACGGATGCGCAGTTCCCCGTCAAGAGCGGCATCCGACGCACGCTGTCGTGGTTGCTGCTGATCGTGCTGGTCGGCACCGGTTTCGCGGCGTACTCCGCCACCAAGGATCCGAATCCGACCACCCTCGCCGCTGCCGGCGGCCTGGGTTTCCTGCTGCTCGTGGTCTGGGCGGTGCGGGCGAGCGTCACGACGACCGAGCTCGCCATCAAGCGCGGACAGCTGCTGATCAAGCGGCACGGGCAGCTCGAGATCGTGGACCTGTCGAGCGCCTACACGCCGATCGCGATCATCGGCGAGCCGAGTGACCGGCGCTGGACGGTGCTGATCGAGCGCGAGGGCCTGCCGCTCGTGGTGATCACCCGGTCGATGGTCGACCCGCACTGGTTCACGACCGTGCTCTACCGCCTGCGGCCGGGGCTGCGGCCCGAGGCCACGCCTGCCGAGGTCTGAGACTCACTGCCCGGTGGGCACCCAGAACCGCAGCTTGCCCTTCCGCTCGTCCTCGAGCACACCCCCGCACGCCTCGATGGTGCGTCGCGAGGGGTCGTTGTCGGTGTCGCAGGTGACCAGCGCCTGCACGATCCCGAGGTCGTGGGCGGTGGTGAGCGAGAGGGCAAGAGCTCGGGTCGCATGGCCGCGACGACGAGCCGCCGGTCGCACGGAGTAGCCGATGTGGCCGCCCTCCTCCAGCAGGAAGTCGTTGAGTTCGTGGCGCAGGTTGAGGAAGCCGACGAGGTCGTCGTCGGTGGCCCCGTCGCCTGCGGCGATCCAGAAGTACGTCGACGGCACCTTGGCGCCGTCCGCCGACCCGGGGGCGGTCCGCTCGTTCATCGCGACGAAGTCGGCGCACCCCTCCGGCGTGGCGACCGGATCGCCGTCGAGGAACCAGTGGCCGGAGCCGTGCATCTCGTCGGGGCCGCCGAAGTCCTCGACCATCGCGACCCAGGACTTCCAGCGGGCGACATCGGGCAGCACGAGAGCGGTCATGGCTCCATCCGACCACTCCGACCCCAACTCGGGTCAATCGAATTCGGCAACGAGAACGTGTTCTAGTTCTTCGCCTACGATGGGGCGATGAACTGGCACCTCCCCGACACCGACGACACAGCGGAGGCGGAGGTCACCGCGCAGGCGGCCGTCTGGGGCGGACTCGCCGCCGCCACCCGCGAGCTGGTGGACCTGTGCGTGATGTCCGACGTGGACGACGACGAGGTCCGCGCCGCCCAGACCGACGTCGAGGCCGCGGTCGCCCGTCTGCGCAAGGTACGCCGCACGCAGACCCTCGGCCTGGAGCACCTCACCGGCGGTCGCCGCCGGCCGTGGGGCAACCCGGTGATCGGCCTGCGCAACCCCATCGCTCCCCCACTCCAGGTGGTGAGCGACGCCTCAGGCCGGGCCGAGACCGCGTTCCACTGCGGACCGGCGTACGAAGGTCCACCCGGCCTGGTCCACGGCGGCGTGGTTTCCCTGATCCTCGACCAGATCCTCGGCCACTCGGTCGGCGCTGCCGGACGCCCCGGCATGACCGGCACCCTGACGATCGTCTACCGCCAGGGCACCCCGCTCGGCGACCTGCGCGCCGAGGCGTGGATCGACCGCGAGGACGGCGTCAAGACCTGGGCCAAGGCGCAGATGATCGGTCCTCACGGCATCACGGCCGAGGCCGAGGGCGTGTTCATCCTGCCCCGCCACATCCGCGAGCAGATGACCGAGGAAGGCTGAAGCTCAGCCGACCTTCACGCCGCGCTTGTTCTCGTCCGACAGACGGGCCTCCTCGGCGGCCTGCGCCTCGAGCTCGGCGCGGCGCTGGGCCTCGTCGTGCTCGCCCGGCTCGGAGACCAGGTCGGTCGCGCCACGGGCCAGACGTTGGAGCGCGACCCGGGCGAAGATCTGCTGCTCGGTCGAGGTGCGCTCGGAGCGACCCTTGCCGATGAAGGAGACGAACCAGTGCATGACCGCGGTGACGCGGTTCTTGAAGCCGGTGATGTAGAAGAGGTGGACGACCAGCCACATCAGCCAGGCGATCACGCCGGTGAGGCGGAGCTTGCCGACCATCGCGACCGCGCGGAAGCGGCTGATGATGGCCATCGAGCCCTTGTCGAAGTACTTGAACGGCGGCTGGGCCGGCTTGCCCTTCATCCGCCCGTCGATCTCCTTGGCGGCGTACTTCGCGCCCTGGATGGCGACCTGGGCGACACCCGGGAGGTTGTCGAGCGAGATCATGTCGCCGACCACGAACACCTCGGGATAGCCCGGGAGGGTGAGGTCGGGGTTGACGGAGATCCGGCCGGCCCGGTCGAGCGGCGCACCGGTCTGCGCGGACAGCTGCTTGCCGAGCGGGTTGGCCTGGACACCGGCCGCCCACACCTTGGCGACGGCGTCGATGCGCTCCTCCGTGCCGTCCTTGTACTTCACGACGAGACCGCGCTCGTCGACGTGCGAGACGAGCGCACCGAGCATGACCTCGACGCCGAGAATCCTTTGCTCCTCCTGCGTCCACTTGCCGAGCTTCGCGCCGAACGGCGGCAGCACCTGCGGGGCGGCGTCGACGAGGACGACGCGAGCGTGGCGGGTCGAGATCGCCCGGAAGTCACGGGTCAGCGTGCGGTGGGCCAGCTCAGCGATCTGGCCGGCCATCTCCACCCCGGTCGGACCGGCGCCGACGACCACGAAGGTCAGCAGGTGGTCGACGTTCTCGCCCCGGGAGGCTCCGAGCTCAGCCATCTCGAAGGCGCCGAAGATCCGGCCGCGCAGCTCGAGGGCATCGTCGATGCTCTTCATGCCGGGAGCGAACTCGGCGAAGTGGTCGTTGCCGAAGTAGGACTGGCCTGCGCCCGCGGCGACGATGAGGGAGTCGTAGGGCGTGACGAGCTCACGTCCGAGGACGTGGGAGGTGACCTGGCGGTTCTCGAGGTCGATGTCGGTGACCTCGCCGAGCAGGACCTGGGCGTTCTTCTGGGTGGCGAGGACCTCGCGGGTGGGAGGCGCGATCTCGCCCTCGGAGAGGATGCCGGTCGCGACTTGGTAGAGCAGGGGCTGGAACAGGTGGTGCGTCGTCTTCGCGATCATGGTCACGTCGACGTCGGCCCGGTTCAGTGCCTTCGTCCCGAAGAGGCCGCCGAAGCCGGAACCGATCACGACCACCTGGTGCCGGTCGGAACGGGGAACGATGACGCGATCGGTGGTCTCTGGCTGGGTGTCGCCTGCCGCCATGACTGCCTCCTGGGAGCGGGATCCAGGGCGCGTTCGGCGCCCTCTCAAACTGTCATTGTTCCGTGTCCGCTGCACGACCCCCAACACCCGGTCAAGGTCTGATCAGTCACACTCAGGTTCAGCGTGCTCCGGAGCGTCACCAAACGGCATCTCGCCGGTTGGTTTAACAATGGATCATGCCGGGTATCCGACCCGGGATCGTCCCCGTTCGACCCTGCAGTTGAGCACCAGACTCGGGCCAACACCGCAACGGAAGGCAACCCGTGCACCACCGGCAGTCTCTGGACCTGGCCCCCGGGCCAAGCATCGTGCACGACGCACGACGCTGGGTCGTCCAGACCTGCGGTCAGCTCGGACGCGAGGACCTCGCCGACTGCGCCGAGTTGGCGGTCTCGGAGCTCGTCACCAACGCAGTCCTGCACGGCGTCGCGCCGGTCAAGCTCCAGGTGCGCGGCACGCCCCAGCACCCCCGGATCGAGGTCCACGACGCTTCGGTGATTCCGCCGCAGCCCTCCACCCAGGCCAGCGGGTTCGACATCGACGCCTTCGACCTCGACGCCTTCGACGCGCTCGACGAGGAGCAGCTGATGTCGCTGACGACCGTCGGGCGGGGCCTCGACATCGTCGCCCGCGCCTCCGTCGCGTGGGGTGCGGAGATCGACGAGGACGGCAAGGCCGTCTGGTTCGAGCCGGCCCCCGAGCTCTCCGAGACCGACGTGGCCCCCTATCAGCAGACCCACAGCATGCCGTCGCTCGCGGCCGACCACACCCGGGTCGGCGAGATCGGCATCCAGGTCAACGGCGTCCCGATCCGCGCCTTCGGCCGGTTCCAGCGTCACTACCGCGACCTCAGCCGCGAGATCCGACTGCTGGCCCTCGCCCACGAGGACACCTACCCGCTCGCGAAGATCCTCTCCGAGCACTTCGACGCGCTCGAGTGGCCGCTGCGAGCCAACATGGGCCGCGAGCAGGTCGACAAGGCGTACGCCGACGGCCAGGCGACCATCAACCTGCGGCTGCGGATGCCGCGCGAGATCGCCCGGCAGATCGGCGGCCTGATCGACCTCCTCGACGCCGCCGACGAGTTCAGCCGGGCCCAGCGCCTGCTCACCGCCCCCCGCACCGCCGAGCAGCGCGCCTTCCAGATCTGGTTCCTCGGCGAGTTCCGGCGCCAGTCGGTCGGCGCCCCGCCGGTGGCCTGGGAGGGTGACGGACTCGGCTCCGGGTCGCGCCCCAGCCTCCAGGCCTGACAGTCTGGCCGAGTGACTCCGTCCCCGCGCCTGCTGCTGGCCGTCGCGGCCGGGGGCGCGGTCGGCGCGGTCCTGCGGTACGCCGGAACGCAGCTGGTGCAGGACGGCGACGGCTTCCCGTGGACGACGTTCGCGATCAACGTGGTCGGCTCCGCGCTTCTGGCTGCGTTGCTCCTGCTGCCTCCCGCGCGCCGCTCGGCCCTGTGGGCGGCGACACTCGGTCCCGGGGTGCTGGGCGGGTTCACCACCTTCTCCTCGACCTCGGAGCAGGCTCGCGCGCTGTTGGCCGACGGTCGGACCGGGCTCGCCCTGACCTATGTCGTCGCCACCTTGGCGGCCTGCCTGATCGCGGTCATCGTCGTCGGCCTCGTCGCGCCTCCCCTCCCCGAGGAGGACGAACTGTGAGGACCCCCCTGAGGAGGACGGGGTGCTAGCCGCCCTGCTGGTCGCCCTGGGGGCCGCCATCGGCGCACCGCTCCGCTATGCGCTCGGCCAACACTTCGACGGCCGCTGGCATCACGGCACCCTCGCTGCCAACACTCTCGCCAGCCTGCTGCTCGGGGCCTGCGCCGGTTGGGGCCTGGCCGGGTCGGGCCTGGCACTGGTGGGGACCGGGTTCTGCGGCGCGCTGTCGACGTACTCGTCCCTCGCGGTGCAGACCCGCGACCTCGGCCCGCGCCGCGGGGCGGCGTACGCCCTCGTCACGATCGTGCTGGGCCTGGCCGCCTGCGGCCTCGGGTTCATGCTGGCCGCGGGATAGTCCCGGCCGAAAGGCACCTTTTCGGCGGACGTTTTGGTGCTTTTCAGCCGGGACTATCCCGAGCCTCAGGCGTAGCCCAGGTCGTGGAGGCGGGCGTCGTCGATGCCGAAGTGGTGGGCGACCTCGTGGACGACGGTGATCCGGACCTCCTCGGCCAGCTCCTCCTCGTCGTCGCACATGTCGAGCAGCGGGCCGCGGAACAGGAAGATCCGGTCCGGGAGCTGCGGCAGCATCCCCCCGTCACGCTCGGTCAGCGCCACCCCGTCGTAGAGGCCCAGCAGGTCGGGGTCATCGGCCGGGGCGTCGTCCTCGACGAGAACGACCACGTTGTGCACCAGGCGGGCCAACTCGTCGGGGATGTCGTCGAGCGCACGGTCGACGAGCGCGTCGAAGTCCTCGGGGCTCATCTCGACCGGCACAGGAACATTCTGCCTGCCAGCAGATCACGCCGAGCGGGTGTGGGGTTGGGGCCCCGCGCCTCGCGGCCGGAGGCCGCCAAAAACATGCCAGGCGACTCGGTCTGCGCTTTCCGCAGACACAAGCCGCCTGAGACTGGCGACCCTGACGAGACTCGAACTCGCGACCTCCGCCGTGACAGGGCGGCGCGCTAACCAACTGCGCTACAGGGCCTTGCTGCTTCACTGGTGAAGCGGATGGAACTCTAACCCATGGCTGGCTGCGACTCCCAATCGGGACCGCACCTGCACCTGAGCCGCACCCCCAACCGGATTCGAACCGGCGTACCCGCCGTGAAAGGGCGGTGTCCTGGGCCGCTAGACGATGGGGGCCCGCCGCGGGAGCACCTGTCTCCTGCGGCGCGCGCCAGCATAGTGGGCGAGGCGCCCGGAACCCGAATGTCGGCGCCGCTTTCGTGACTGGCGACCACCTCCGGTAAGGTGTGCGACTGCCCGGCCAGGTAGCTCAGTTGGTACGAGCGACCGACTGAAAATCGGTAGGTCGGCGGTTCGACCCCGCCCCTGGCCACAGCCACAGGAAGCCCCGCAGCAGTGCTGCGGGGCTTCCTGCGTTTTCGGTCATCGAGGGGTGGGCGGTCAGGCCGGACGCGCCTCCGAGAGCACGGCTTCGCGGTCCTCGGCGAGGAGGAAGCCGGCCGCGATGGCGTTGGCCGTCGCCTTCTCGTACGCCGACAGGTAGGCGTCGTACCTCAGCCAGCGCTCGACACCCGACGGCAGGGGCAGGGTGCGGCCGAACAGTCCGCAGATCACCGACGCTCCCGGACCGGCGTCGCCCAGCACGACGTCGGCGGGAGCATCGACGACGGGCGTGCGGACGCCCCCCAGCACGATGCCGAGGTCGTCGCGGACGAAGTCGCCGCCCTCGATTGCCAGCGGCTCCGCGTGGGGCGCGGGGGTGCCGTCCCGCACCCACTGCTCCAGGTGGTGCAGCGCCGCTCGGGCGACGTAGGCGTGCTGGCCGCGGTTGACGGGATCGGGGCAGCCGAGGAAGGCCTCGAACTCTCCGATCTGGAAGAGGTCGGCATGCGCGGCGCCAGCGACCTCCCAGACCCGCAGCAACGGCCCGTCGGACTGTCGGGCAGGGCGGTAGTTGATCCGCCCCAGCAGGTCGCCCTCCGCCTCGAGCACGATCACGGGAACGTCGACGTCATCGCGGATCGGCGTCGGGACGCCGCCCGCACGCGCGGCCAGGAGGTCGATGCCGCACCCCGGCTCCCCCAGCGGCGCCTCGACATCACCGCGGCTGTGCACCAGGAAGCCGTCGAAGAACCCGTCGTCGGCCTGCGCGTGATTGAGATAGGTGGTCAACGTGTACGCCGACTGCGACTGCCCGATCGCGAGAGTCCGGTCGGCTCCGGTCAGGTCGGCGACGGCGCGGGCGGTCTCGGTGAAGATGCCGTAGCAATAGGCATCGCCGGGATGATGGAGGCCGGCGTACCGAGCCGGGTCGACCGCCTTGAGGCCCTGCAGGACGGCCCCCTCGACCGCAACGGTCGCCGAGCCGCCCTCGACTCCGTTGAACTGCGCAGAGACGCCCACCCAGGCGTGCCCGCGGCGTACCAACTCCCCGGCGAGATAGGTCCAGTCAGGAGCGGCGTCCGCACCGCTGCTGACGTTGAGCCACTCGACCACGAGGGACCCGCTCGCCGCGGCGGCCGGAGGTCGGCGTACGACGACCCGCGTGGAGAAGGCAGCCTCGCCGTGGACGGGGTCGAGCGCGCGGGCGATGCCGCTGGCGGCGTACTCGATCTCCGTCCAGCCCAGCGCCGCCAGGTCGGGACCGGGCCTGGCGGCTGTCAGGGCGATGCCGTTGCCGCCGGTGAGCGGGACGAGTTCGACGACCATGGCGGGCAACCTACCGCTGCGGAACGGGACGAGACCCCCGCCGGGACTCGCGGCGGGGGTCTCGTGCTCGAGGGTGCGACCTGCTCAGCCGACCAGTCGGCTCTCCCGGTCGTAGTTGCGCCCGAGGAAGGCGGGCTGGCGAGCCCACCGGAACGCGAAGACCATCACGAGCAGCGTGGCAAGGTAGGGCAGCATCAGCACGAACTGGTGCGGGATCCCGATCCCGGCGACCTGCGCCCGCAGGGCCAACACCTCCATGCCGGCGAAGAAGGCAGCACCCGCGATCACGAGGTGCGGACGCCAACCGCCGAGGAACGCCAGGGCGATGACGAGCCAGCCGCGACCGGCGACCATGCCCTCGGTGTAGAGACCCGTGTAGACCATCGGCAGGTAGGCACCGGCCATGCCGACCAGACCGGAGCCGACGACCGTCGACCAGGTCCGCGCCCACGTGACGTTGATGCCGAGACTGTCTGCCGCCTTCGGGTTCTCGCCGATCGAGCGGAAGGCCAGACCGCTGCGGGTCTTGTACATGAACCACCAGATGCCCACCGAGATCGCGAACGCGAGATAGACGACCAGGTCTTGGTCGAAGAGCACCTCGCCGACGAACGGGATGTCCGAGAGCAGTGGGATCGGCTTGTCCTCCAGGGTCGGGATGAGCGGCGGCTCGAGGGTCACGCCGATCACCTCCCGATAGAGCAGGCCCGCTGCGCCGAGCGCGGCGAAGTAGAGCGCCAGACCCACGACGAACTGGTCCAGCCGCAACTGCGTGGTCATGTAGGCCAGCACGAGACCGAAGACGCCGGCGATCGCGAACGCCGCTGCCATGCCGACCGCGTTGCTGCCGGCCTTGAAGCTGACCACGAAACCGACGGCCGCGCCGAGGACCATCAGGCCCTCCTGCGAGACGTTGAAGACGCCCGCCCGGCCACTCAGGACGGTGCCCTGTGCCGCCAGCAGGAAGGGCACCATCGCCGGGATCATCAGGGTCAGGAACTCGGTGATCTCGCCCATGTCAGGCCCTCCGCAACTTCGCGCGCGCAATGTCGGACAACAGCAGGAACATCAAGATCAGCGCCTCGATGATGAGCACCATCTCGACCGGCACCTGCGCGGTGCGCTGCATCGACCCGGCGCCGACCTCCAGGACCGCGATGCCGAAAGCGATGAACGGGATCGCGATCATGCTGCCGCGCGCCATCAGGCCCACGATGATGCCGAGGATCAAGAAGTTGGACTGCATCCCCTCGAGCATCTTGCCGTGGACGCCGGCCACCTCGATCGCACCGCCGAGTCCGGCGACGGCCCCACCGACGACCAGGCCAGCCCCCGCGAGCCGCGAGGTCCGGATGCCGTGCACCTGGGCGGCCCGGAGGTTGGCGCCGACGGCGCGCATCTCGAAGCCCGTGGAGGTACGCCGCATGAACACGGCAATGACGACGGCCAGCACCGCGGTCAGGATCACGCCGGAGTGCAGGGGCGGCGCCTGACCGATGCCCGGCAGCAGCGCGCCGTCACCCACGCTCACCGTGGCCGGGTGTCCGGCACCCTTGTCGGGCCACACCTGGCTGGCGACATAGTCGATCAACTGGAAGGAGATGAAGTTCAGCACGACCGTGCTGAGGATCTCGTTGACGTTGAACTTCACCATCAGCACAGCCGCGATCCCGGCCCACAGCGCGCCTGCGAGCGCACCGGCAACCAGCACGCACGGCAGCAGGATCACCATCGGCAGGTCGGACCACATGATGCCGAGGGCGACACCACCGGTGGCACCGACGAGCAACTGGCCCTCGGCCCCGATGTTGAACTTCCCGGTCGCCAGCGGAATCGCGAACGCATAGGCACACAACAGGACCGGGACCCACTTGTGCAGCGTCTCGACCGTGCCGAAGCGGGTCTTGAAGCTGGAGGTCAGCACCGATTGGAACGCAGCGATCGGGTCCAGTCCGAGCGCCAGGATGATCAGGCCGCCGACCGCGAAGGCCGCGACCACGGACAGGACGTAGGGCACCACCAGCCACAGCGCATCTGCGACCCGGTGGGGCCGCTTCGCCACGGGGGCCGCCGAGGGTGCTGGCGGCGGAGCGGTCATGGTCTCAGACACGAGCTTCTCCCAGTCCGGTCATGCAGCGGCCGACGTCGTAGGCATCCACCGAGCCGTGCGGCCATTCGCCGGCCTGTGACCCCTGGTAGAGCGCGATCACC
>JASLDK010000300.1 GCA_030145945.1 Nocardioides sp. | reverse complement strand
ACCCTCTCGGACCTGTTGACGGAACAGCGTCATGGAGGAGCGGTTGTACCTCGTCTCTTTCATGTCGGCCGCCTCGACACCGACACGTCCGGGTTGTTGCTGCTGACCAACGACGGCGACTTCGCCCATCGGATGGCGCATCCCTCGTTCGAGGTCGAGAAGACGTACGTCGTTGGTCAGCAGCAACAACCCGGACGTGTCGGTGTCGAGGCGGCCGACATGAAAGAGACGAGGTACAACCGCTCCTCCATGACGCTGTTCCGTCAACAGGTCCGAGAGGGTACGCCGACCCTGCGGGTCGGACATCGTGGAGACGACGCCGCGGGGCTTGTTGAGCACGAGGTAGATGTGTTCGGAGATCGGAGGCAGCCGCTTGCCGGACACCTTGATCACCGCGGTGCGGGGGTCGACCTTGGTGCCGAGGCGGGTGACGATCTCGCCGTCGACCTCGACCTCACCGTCGAGCATCAACTCCTCGCAGCGGCGGCGCGAGGCCACTCCCGACTGGGCGAGCAGCTTCTGCAGCCGGATCTGTCCGTCCTCGTCGACGGCGATGTCACGCGTCATCGGCGGACTCCTCAGGTTCGGGGGTGTGCTCGGGGGTGGGCGACAGCTCCTCCTCGACCTCGGCGAGATCGGGCAGGTGGGGAGCGAGCGCCGGCAACTCGTCGAGGGAGACGATGCCGATCCGCTCCAGGAAGTAGGTGGTCGTGCGGTAGAGCGTCGCGCCGTGCTCGCCGTCACGGCCGGCCTCCTCGACGAGGCCACGGCTGATCAACGTCCGCATCACGCCGTCGACGTTGACGCCGCGCACCGCAGAGACCCGCGCCCGCGAGACCGGCTGCTGATAGGCGACCACCGCCAGGGTCTCCAGGGCGGCCTGGGTCAACCGGGCCTGCTGGCCCTCGAGCACGAACGCCTCCACCACGGGGGCGAACTCCTCGCGGGTGTAGAAACGCCAGCCTCCGGCGACGTTGCGCAGCTCGAAGCCACGGCCCTGCTCGTCGTACTCCGTGGCCAGGGCTGCCAAGGCCTCGACCACCGCATGCTCGGGATGGCCGACCGCGCTTGCCAGCGTCACCGCGTCCAGCGGTTGGTCGGCGACCATCAGCAGTGCCTCGAGGGCGGGGCGCAACTCAACCGACGGCGCCTCGTCGACGTCGTCCACGGCCTCCGGATCGGCATTGACTGCGTCCAGTTCGCGCTCACTCATCGGCGGTCGCCTCCTCGGGCACGGGTGCCCCGTCGAACTCGTCAGTGATCAGGTCGTCGATGTCGACCGACTCGTCGCCGGTCCAGCGCACGGTGAGCTCGCCCAGCGGCGTCACCTGGTCGAAGGCGACCGCGCCCTCCCGGAACAGCTCCAGCAGGGACAGGAACCGCGCCACCGTGGTGAGCGTGTCCGGAGAGTCCCCGCACAGTGCGCGGAAGGTGAGAGTGCCGCTGCGCCGGAGTCGTTCGAGGACCAGCGCTGCCTGCTCGCGGACGCTCACGGTCGGAGCGTGGATGTGGTGCAGGGTCAGTTGCAGCTCGGGCTTCGGCGTCATGGCCCTGGCGGCCAGTGCGGCGAACTGCTCGAGCCCGATGCCGATCAACACCTCCGGCAGCAGGCCGGCGAACCGCTCCTCCAGCCCGACCGCGCGAGGGAACCGTCGCGACTCGACCTGCAACCGCTGGTCGAGGATCCCCGCGATCTGCTTGTAGGCCTTGTATTGCAACAGTCGCGCGAACAGCAGGTCGCGTGCCTCCAGCAGCGCCAGGTCCTCCTCGTCCTCGACATCACCGGCCGGCAGCAACCGGGCGGCCTTGAGGTCGAGCAGGGTCGCCGCCACCAGCAGGAAGGAGGTGGTCTCCTCCAGACCGGCGTCACCGCCGGCGTTCTCCCGCGCCGACATCTCCTTGATGTGCGCGATGAACTCGTCGGTGACCTTCGACAGCGCGATCTCGGTGACGTCGAGCTTGTGCTTGGAGATCAGGCTCAGCAGCAGGTCGAACGGTCCCTCGAAGTTGGACAGGCGCACGGCGAAACCGCCATGCCCTTCCTCCATCGCGGGCTCGGACTCGGTCACACCCGCATCATGACTCACGCAGGCGGTGGACCAGCGCCGACCCCGCGCCCTCGGACTCGAACTCACCGAGCACCAGGTGCAACGCCTCGCGGACCAGACGGCCGCGGTCCACGGCGAGCCCGTGCTCGCCGCGCAGTGTCAGCCGCGCCTTCTCCAGGTCCATCAGTTCACCCGCCGTCACATAGACGGTGATCTTCTCGTCGTGGCGCACCCGTCCACTCGGGCCGACCTGCTTCTCCGCCTCAGGTGCAGGCAGGTCGGCGGGCGGATCGGGAACGGCGCGAACGGCGGGCTCGCTGGTCGGCCGGAACAGGTCGTCGGCAGCCGGCATGCTCACACGTCGAGACACCGAACCGCCACCTCCTTCGCGAGCTGGCGATAGGCCTCGGCCCCCGTCGACCCGGAGGCGTACGACGTGATCGGCTCACCCGCCACCGTCGAGTCGGAGAACTTCACCGTACGCCGGATCACGGTGTGGAAGACCTTGTCACCCCAGGCCTGCACCAGACGCTCGAGCACCTCACGCCCGTGCAGGGTGCGGCCGTCGTACATCGTGCCGAGCACGCCGTCGACCTCGAGGCCGGGGTTGAGGCGCTGCTTGACCTTGTCGATGGTCGCCTTGAGCAGCGCGACACCGCGCAGCGCGAAGTATTCGCACTCGAGCGGCACGATCACGCCGTCGGAGGCGGTGAGGGCGTTGACCGTCAGCAGACCGAGGGAAGGCTGGCAGTCGATGAGGATGACGTCGTACTCCTCGATCGCCGGGCGCAACACGCGCTGCAGGGTCTGCTCCCGAGCAACCTCGTGGACGAGCTGGACCTCGGCGGCCGACAGGTCGATGTTGGAGGGCAGCAGGTCCATGCCGGGCACGCCAGACGGGACGACGACCTCGTCGAGGGTGGCCTCGGGATCCATGAGCAGGTTGTAGACCGTGCTCTCCATCTCGTGCGGGTTGAGGCCGAGGCCCACCGACAGCGAGCCCTGCGGGTCGAAGTCGACGAGCAGCACCTTGCGGCCGTATTCGGCGAGCGCCGCGCCGAGGTTGATGGTGGTCGTGGTCTTGCCGACGCCACCCTTCTGGTTGCACATCGAGATCACCCGGGCGCGACCGTGGGCCGTCACGGGCTTCGGGTCCGGCAGCACCGGCATCGGCCGGCCGGTCGGGCCGATCTCGCCCGTCACCGTCTGGACAGCCGCACGCTCGGCGGCACTCTCGGGCGCCGGCACGGGAGCCGGGAACTGCAGCGTCATGGCGTCCTCCGTCCCGTCCGTTCCCAATGGAACGTCGCTGCCGGGTGCCGGAATCGGCATCCTCGGCGGCATGTCGGGTGCACTGGATCCTCCGTAGAAACCGACCATCGCCCTCACCTTTTGTCGTGGAGTGGTTGCGGGCTCCTTCCCCAGAGCCCGGGACTCCTCCATCCAACAATGTCGACACGGCGACATTCGGGAGGCGCGCCGACACCGACGTCGGTCCCGGGCTCAGCCCGTCAGGCACTCCATCGACAGGGTCCGTACGACGGCCTCGCCGGTCTCGTCGCTGGCAGCGAGGTCGACCTCGGCCTGGATGACCCAGTCGTGGTTGCCGTCGGGGTCGTGCAGCGTCTGCGTGGCGACCCATCGGCTGGAGGTCCGCTCGATCGTCAACAGCACCGGCCCGCGGGCGTCGGCGTCGGTGAGCAGTCGGTCGTGCTCGTTGTAGTAGTCCTCAATCGCCTGGTCCCAATCAGCACTGCCCCAGGCGCCGTCGCCCCTGTCGGCGCCAACTCCGGCATCGAGAGCCGCCAGCGCAGGGACGTCGTCGCGCGCGACGAGCTC
>JASLDK010000291.1 GCA_030145945.1 Nocardioides sp. | reverse complement strand
ACCAAGGCGCCCTTCCAGAACGTCCTCAAGGACGGCGGCGTCGCGCTCTCCGCGATCGACCACGTCGTCCTCGTCGGCGGCTCGACCCGCATGCCGGCGGTCACCGAGCTGGTCAAGGAGATGCTTGGCGGCAAGGAGCCCAACAAGGGCGTCAACCCGGACGAGGTCGTCGCCGTCGGCGCCGCCCTCCAGGCCGGTGTCCTCGCCGGTGAGGTGAAGGACGTGCTGCTCCTCGACGTCACCCCGCTGAGCCTCGGGATCGAGACCAAGGGCGGCGTGTTCACCACCCTGATCGAGCGCAACACCACGATCCCGACCAAGCGGTCCGAGATCTTCACGACCGCCGACGACAACCAGCCGTCGGTCGAGATCAAGGTCGCCCAGGGCGAGCGCGCGATCTGGGCGCAGAACCAGGGCCTCGGCAACTTCGAGCTGACCGGCCTCCCGCCGGCCCCGCGTGGCGTGCCGAAGATCGAGGTCACCTTCGACATCGACGCCAACGGCATCGTCCACGTCTCCGCCAAGGACCAGGCGTCCGGCCGCGAGCAGTCGATGACCATCTCCGGCGGCAGCGCGCTGTCCAAGGACGACATCGACCGGATGGTCAAGGAGGCCGAGCAGTACGCCGAGGAGGACGCCAAGCGTCGCGAGGCCGTCGAGGTCCGCAACCAGGCCGAGCAGCTCGTCTACACGACCGAGAAGTTCGTCGCCGACAACGGCGACAAGCTGCCCGAGGACGTGAAGACCGAGGTCAGCGCTGACGTCGACGCACTCAAGGCCGTCCTCGAGGACGCCGAGGCCGACGCTGACACGCTCAGCGCCGCCGTCTCCAAGCTGGGTGAGTCCAGCCAGAAGATGGGTGCCGCGATGTACGCCGCCGCCGAGGCCGATGCGGCCGCCGCCGGTGGCAGCACCGGTGCGACCGGTGAGTCGGACGACGACGTGGTCGAGGCCGAGATCGTCGACGAGGGCACCGAGGGCGAGTCCAAGTGACCGACGACAACGTCAACCCGGAGGAGGGGGAGTCGCAGGAGACTGCGACTCCCTCGCCCGAGGGCGACCAGCCGGAGGCCGTCGAGGCTCCTGCAGACGCCGAGAGCGCTGAGGTCCCCGAGGCATCCGAGCTCGAGACCGACGAGCTCACCGTCACGAAGATGGCGCTCGAGGAGCGGACCCTCGACCTGCAGCGCCTGCAGGCCGAGTTCCTCAACTACAAGCGCCGTGTCGAGCGGGACCGCGAGCTGATCAAGGAGAATGCGACGTACGCCGCGCTCGCCCCGATCATCGACGTGCTCGACACGATCGACCGGGCCCGCGAGCACGAGGCGCTCGAGGGCGGCTTCAAGGCCACCGCCGAGCAGCTCGAACGGGTCGTCGCGGGCGTGGGTCTGGTGAAGTTCGGCGAGGCGGGCGACGCCTTCGACCCGACGATCCACGAAGCGCTCTCGCACATCGGTGCCGATGCCGAGGTCGAGGTGACGACCTGCAAGGTGATCACCAAGGCCGGCTACAAGATCGGCGACCGGGTGGTCCGCGCGGCGCAGGTGCTGGTGGTCGACCCCGCTTGATGATGGCCATGACAACGACGAGAAGGGAGGTGTGCGCGGATGAGCGATGACGGAATTCGGTCCGACTGGGCGACCAAGGACTTCTACCAGGTGCTCGGGGTCGCGAAGTCGGCGACGCAGGACGAGATCAAGAAGGCCTACCGCAAGCTTGCGCGCGCCAACCACCCCGACTCGCACCCCGACGACACCGCCAAGCACGACACGTTCAAGGCGGTGGCGGAGGCGTACGACGTCGTCGGGGACGCCGACAAGCGCAAGAAGTACGACCAGGCCCGGGACATGTTCAGCCGTGGCGGGTTCCCTGCGGGGGCCGGCTTCGGCGGTGGCGCGGGCGGTTTCGGTGGCGGGTTCGGCGGCGGCGTCAATGTCGAGGATCTGCTCCGCGACCGGGCTGGTGGCGGTGGGGGTGGCTTCGGCGACCTGTTCGGCGACCTCTTCGGTGGCGGCGGACGGGGTCGTTCGCGGGCTCCGCGTGCTGCGCGGGGCGCGGACCTGGAGACGACGGCGACCATCGGTTTCACCGAGGCACTCGACGGCGCCACGGTCTCGTTGCGGGTCAGCTCCGACGGAGCGTGCGCGACGTGCCACGGCACGGGCGGCAAACCCGGCACCCAGCCGCACGTCTGCCCGACCTGCAACGGCAGCGGAGTCGTCACCGCGTCGGTCGGCGGCGGGTTCTCGATGAACGAGACCTGCCCGTCGTGCGGCGGACGACAGCTCGTCTACGACGACCCGTGCCCCGCCTGTCGGGGCACCGGTCAGGGCCGGGCGACGCGCACCATCCAGGCCAAGATCCCTGCCGGGGTCAAGGACGGTCAGCGGATCCGGCTGCGTGGCAAGGGTGCTGCTGGTGACAACGGCGGCCCTGCCGGTGACCTCTACGTCACCGTCAAGGTCACCGGTCACCGGGTGTTCGGCCGCAAGGGCGAGCACCTGACGGTCGACGTACCCGTCTCCTTCGCCGAGCTCGCCCTGGGCGCGGAGATCAAGGTGCCCACCCTGGGCGGGGCTCCGGTGACCCTCAAGGTGCCTGCCGGTACGCCGAACGGCCGAACCTTCCGCGTCCGCAACAAGGGCGCGGCGCGCCCCGACGGCAGCCACGGCGACCTGTTGGCCACGGTCGAGGTGCAGGTGCCGAGCAGTCTCGACGGTGAGGCGAAGGCCGCACTCGAGGCCTATGCAGCGGCGACCGCCGATGCCAACCTGCGCTCGGGCCTGTTCAGTGAGGCCAACTGATGTCGACCCGCAATCCTGTTCCGAACCCGGGGGCCTTCGGGCCTCCGGGTGAGGAGGAGGCGGTCTACGTCATCAGCGTCGCCGCGCAGCTCAGCGGCCTGCACCCGCAGACGCTGCGCACCTACGAGCGGGTCGGGCTGATCACCCCCGGACGCACCGGCGGCGGTGGCCGTCGTTATTCCTACCGCGACATCGAGCGCCTGCGTGAGATCGCGGACCTGACCGCCTCCGGCATCGGCATCGAGGGGGTCAAGCGGATCCTCGACCTCGAGAACGCCGTTGCCGCCCTCCGCGCCCGCAACGCCGAGCTCGTCGCCGAGCTCGAGCGCGCCCAGGAGGCGCTCCGCCAGGCTGCGGCTGCTCGCCCGGCCGTCCCCCGCAGCAATCTGCCGGCACTTCCCGGAGCCCCGGTCGGTCAGTCGATCGTGGTCTGGCGCCGCGGCTCCTGAGATGCCTGCCCGCCGTTTCCTGTGACACCGTGACCTGAGATCCCTGTATCTGTTACCAGAGCAGGCACTAACCTCAGCGGCGTCGGACACCGTTCGACCGGCGCTGGGGCTGGACAGGCGGGGGCACGAACGGTGCCGCGGGACGAGAGGTGGGCGTGGACGCTGTGCTGAGCTGGCTCAACGACTGGGCAGAGCACGTCGACTGGTTCGCCTTCGTGTCGATCCCGTTCTTCACCGGCATCATCGGTTGGCTGATCAACTGGTCGGGCCTGTGGATGCTGTTCAAGCCGATCAACTTCCACGGATTCCGGATCCCCGGCCTCAAGGAGGTCGCCGGCGTCCTGCCGCGCAAGCTCCAGGAGATCCCCGGCTGGATGGACGGCGGGCTCGGTTGGCAGGGCATCGTCCCCGCCCGGGCCGCCAAGATGGGCAGCATCGCCGTCGACAAGGTGATCGCCAAGCTCGGCACGCCGGCTGAGTTCTATGCCCAGCTCGAGCCGGACCAGATCGCCGAGCACATCGTCTACGTCTTCCGCCCGGACCTCCCGGCGCTGGTCGACGAGGTGATGATGCGTGAGCACCCGCGCCTGTGGCGTGACCTGCCGAAGCCCGTGCGTCAGGCCGTGATCGACCGCGTGCAGGCCCAACTGCCGGGCGTGGTGAAGACGATCACCGACGAGATCGGTGTTCACATCAACCAGCTGCTCGACCCGAAGATCATGGTGATCGACCACTTCCGGAAGAACCCGGAGCTGGTCGTCAAGGTCTTCAAGGACGTCGGCCAGCGCGAGCTCAACCTGATGGTCGCCTTCGGCTTCGTGTTCGGGTTCATGCTCGGGATCCCGGTCGCCATCATCGACCAGACCTGGCACCAGGCGTGGCTGCTGCCGCTGCTGGGTGTCGTCGTCGGTTGGATCACCAACCTGCTCGGCATGTGGTTGATCTTCGACCCGCCGGAGGCGAAGCGGATCTTCGGCATCAAGGTGCAGGGCCTGTTCCTGCGCCGCCAGGACGAGTGCGCCGAGGTCTACGCGCGGATCATCGCCGACGACGTGATCACGCTCGAACGGATCGGCGACTTCTTGATGGACGGTCCTCGCGGCGACCGCACCCGCCAGATGATCGCGACCGCGATGCGGCCCGCGATCGACAAGGCGGCCGGTCCGTTGCGGGGCGCGGTCAACGTGGCGCTCGGCGGCAAGAGGTACGACAGCATCAAGGACTCCTTCGCCCAGGAGGCGGTGGGTCGCACGATCACGCCGTTCCGGGACGCGGAGTTCAGCAAGAAGCAGTCGGAGAAGATCCGGGTGCTCATTGCCCGGCGTACCAAGGAACTGCCTCCCAAGGACTTCGTGGAGATGATGCGCTCGGCCATCAAGGAGGACGAGTGGATGCTCTACGCCCATGGCGCGATCATGGGAGCCGCCGGCGGATTCATCCATCTCGGCATCTTCAATTGGGGCTGGATCCCCGGATTCCCCCCGTGATTCGCGTGACCCGTGTGACTGGAAGGCTGACATGACCGAGGACCTCGACAAGGACGGACTCCCGCGGCTGCCTGCGCTGCCCGCGTTGTCCACCCCTGCCGTCGCCGAGTCGCTGCCGGGCCTGGCCCGCGTGGCCGGATCGGCCGCCCTCCACACCGCGAGCTGGGGGGTGCGCGCCACCGGACGCAACTGGATGCGGGTCGGCAAGGCCGTCACCAGCCGCACCGAGGCGGCCTCCCTGATCCGCGACGTCGGCAGCTATGTCAACGCGCTCGGCGAGGTCGCCCGCCAGGTCGGCGGCGGAGTCCCCGTGGCGCAGGCACTGACCCGCGCCGGTGAGTCCATGGGCGGCGCGAGTGACCGCGCCGTCGCCGCAGCCACGCCGGTCGTGGACGGTCAGGTCCTCGCCAGTCGTCCGCAGACCCTGCGTGAACGCGGCAACGACCTGCTCGAACGCTCCCGCGACGTGTGGAGCCAGGACGACCGTCACCCGGCCTTCGACCGGATCCTCGACGAGCTCGCCCCCGACGAGGCGCGGATCCTGGTCATGTTGCTGCGCAACGGCCCGCAGCCCAGCGTCGACGTCCGCACCGGCGGACCGATCGGCATGGTCAGCAGCCAACTGCTCGCGCCCGGTCTCAACATGGTCGGACCGCGCGCCGGCCTGCGCTATCTCGAGCAGGTGCCGTCGTACCTCAACAACCTGTTCCGGCTCGGCCTGGTCTGGTTCTCCCGCGAGGCCGTCCAGGACCACATGGAGTACCAGGTGCTCGAGGCCCAGCCGGACGTGCTGGCCGCCCTGCACTCGGTGAAGTTCACCAAGGTCGTTCGTCGCAGCATCCACCTCACGCCGTTCGGTGAGGAGTTCTGCAAGCTCGCCCTCGTCGACGAGGCAACGGCCCGGAGCGGGGACCTCCCCGAGCACGAGGCGCCGCCCGCCGCCGACGACTGATCCTCCCGCCCGGGGGTCAGGTCGTGATCCGGCCGCCGACGCGCTGCCACCAGGCCGCGGCCTCGCGTACGTCGACCGGCAGTCGTGGGTCGACAGCGATCTCGGCGAGCTCCGACTGCTGTGACATGCCGGCCGCGAAGAGGGCGTCCGAACCGACCTGGTCGAGGGTCGTCGTGAGTTCGAGCAGCAGGTCACGCTGAAGCGGTACGCCGGCGAACCCGCAGATGGTCAGCCCGGCGCTGTGGATCACCGGGTCGTCGGAAGCCAGCCAAGGGGCGGGGTCGGCCGTGTCGAAGGGGATCATCAGGTTCGCGAACGCGATGGCTGCGCCGTGCCGGGTGATCTCGTCGGGGCCACTGAGCGCCTGGGCGCAGAGGCACTCGCGGACCGCGTCAGCGAACGGGGAGGCGACCAGGAGGAAGGACGACGTCACGATGTGGGTGGCGCGGAAGTCGTAGAGCACCTCGAACAGCAGGCGCGCCAGCATGGTCTCGCCGGCACGGTCTCCCGCGATCTGTGCCGCGAGCCGCGAGGCGTGGCTGAAGTGGCGGTTGCGCCGGGTCCGGGTCCACGAGGTCGCCCGCCGCGGCTCGGCCAGGGGACCGTCCAACTGCTCGTGGACGGCCATCCGGAACTCGGGGGGACAGGAGGCGAGCGTCCTGCTGAGGATCGGCCCGCGGAGCGGATCGTCGCCCGCTGCATTGCAGGCGTCGGCGAAGACCGGGACCAGCGGGAGCCAGTCCGCTCGGCCCAGGCCGCCGACGCTGCGCATGTTCTGGATGCCCAGGCATCCGGCTCGGG
>JASLDK010000284.1 GCA_030145945.1 Nocardioides sp. | reverse complement strand
GCCCGCCCTCCGCGGAGGGGGATCCCACCGGCAGGTCCCGGAGGGCGGCCACCACATGATCGACCTCGGCGTCAGTCAGCTCGGGGAAGCAGGGCAGTGACAGCTTGCGATCACGTCGCGCCGCCGCCTTCGGTGTCAGGCTCGTGCTGCCCGCGCCACCGGTCCCCACGTCCAGGCCGGCCATCTCCGTGATCAGCCACGGGTAGTGCACCGCGGTCTCGATCCCCGCCGCGGCAAGGAGACTCGCGGCCTGGTCGCGGCTGCCGCGGTCGGCGAACAGGGCGACGGCGTGGTGATGCACGGAGTCCGGTGCGGACAGGACCGGCACCACCTCGCCATAGCGCGCCGCGATCTCACGACGCCGCTGGTTGCGTGCGTCGAGAAAGGGCAGCCGGGCTTGGAGAATCGCCGCCTGGAGGCTGTCGAGGCGCGTGTTGCGTCCGCCCGAGCGGGTGCTGCGATAGCGCTCGCCCCAGCCGTACTGCCGCAGCTCCCGCGCGACATCCGTGCGACGGCGCTCAGCGAACACGACGGCACCGCCGTCACCGACCGCGCCGAGGTTCTTGGTGGGATAGAAGCTGAAGGTCGCAGCGTCACCGGCCGATCCGACGTGGCCGCCGGCGACCCGGAGCCCATGTGCCTGGGCACAGTCCTCGACCAGGACCAGGCCACGCTCACGCCGCCAACCGTCGATGTCCCCCATGGGCACGGGGTTTCCGTGCAGGTGCGTCACCACCAAGGCGGCGACGCCGGGGTGCCAGGCGGCCTCCAGATCGATGACCGTCGGACCCAGGTCCCCACTGTCATGGGCGATCGGGACCAGGCCGGTCAACCGTGCGGCCGTCGACGCATAGCCGCCCTCGTCGGCCGCGACCAGCACCCCCGCCCCGGCCTCGAGGCCGAGCGCGGCGAACGCGATGGCGAGGGCGTCCGTGCCGTTGCCCACGCCAACGACGTGTGCGGCAAGGCGGTCGACGTACCGGCCCCACGCCTCCTCGAACCCCTCGACGGCGGGCCCCAGGATCCAGCTGCTGCCCGAGAGCACCCCATCGACAGCCGCCCTGACAGCGGCCGCCTCGTCCGGCCCGAGCCGCGAGGGCGCAGCCACCGGGACCCTCATGCGGCCCTCACGCGACGCTCTGCAGATGTGCACGCATCTCGTCGGGGCTCATCAGCGAGCGGTCGTGGAGCGCGATCAACTCGTGGACACGCTCGACCAGGCCGGCGTTGGTGGCGAGCTTCTCGCGGCGGCGATCGAGGAAGATGCCGTCCTCCAGTCCGACGCGCACCCCTCCCCCCATGGCAATCGACATCGACTGTGCAGTGAGCTGGTAGTCACCGAGACCCGCTCCTGCCCACACCATGCCCTCGGGCAGACGCTCGACGGCAAGGCCGATCTCGGAGGCTCCCGCCTGCATGCCGGCGACGTTGCCGAAGAACAGGTTGGCCACGGCACCCGGCGGTACCAGACCCTCCTTGCGCAGCACGTGGGCGAAGTTGACCATCCCCAGGTCGAAGAGCTCGAGCTCGGGGACGATGCCCCGGTCCCGCATGATCGTCGCCAGACCACGGACCGTGTCCGGCGCATTGATCGAGGCCTGGGTCAGGAAGTTGAGGCTCGACAAGGTGAGCGAGGCGAGATCCGGCTTGAGGTCGTCGTCGAGTGCCAGACAGTCAGCTCGCCGCTCCAACTCGGTCCAGGTGCGTCCGCTCGTGCTGACGTTGATCAACACGTCGGGCACCAGGGAACGGACCTCGCCGACGATCCGCGCATAGACGTCGCGATGCCACGTCGGCGCACCGTCGTCGTCGCGAGCATGCAGGTGCACGGAGGTGATCCCGATGGCGGCCGCCGCGGCCACGTCGCGAGCGATCTCCTTCGGCGTCAACGGCACATGCGGCGTCATCGCCCGCGTCGGCACCATGCCGGTCGGCGCCAGCACCACGGGCACCGGCCGCTCCAATGCCTTCAGCAGTGCGGACACCGCAACTCCTCCACGTCACGACGACGCACGACGCGTGCCGGATTGCCCACCACGGTCTCGCCCGGGGCGACGTCCCGGATCACCACCGACCCTGCTCCGACCGTCGCGCCCGCCCCGATCACCAGGTCGGGCAACACCGTCGCCCCCGCGCCGATGAACGCACCCGCCCCGACCCGCACACCGCCCGTCGTCAGCGCTCCCGGGCCGAAGGAGGCCCCGAACCCGACCACGTTGTCGTGCCCGAGGGACACGCTCCGGTTGACGTTGACCTGGCAGCCGATCGTCGTGTGGGACGCGATCACCGCGGCCGCGTTCACATAGGCGCCGTGCCCGAGAACCGCGGTGGAGGCGATCGCCGCCGTGGGGTCCGCGAACGCTGACGGCTGCGTCAGACCCGCCTCGTGTGCTGCGATCGCAGCCCTCCCGCGATGCTCGGCCGACGACAACCCGAGCACGAACGGCAGATCGTCCGCCACATCCGTCAGCCCCGGCAGGCGGGGATCGGCTCCGCCGGTGTTGTCGACGCAGCGGACGTCGTACCCGACGCGTCGGGCGGACTCGACGACGTCCCACGCATAAGGCGACGCCACCGCGAAGACCAGCAGCGGCGGTGCACTCATGTCCTCAGCCTAGTGGGCGGAGAGGCAGCCATGACACCTCAACGCGGGCGCACCTTGACGTTGCGGCTGGGGGTCGATCCGGCGGCGTTCACGGCCACGACGCGGACCCTGACCCGCACACCCGAGGCCAGGCCCTTGACGGTCGCGCTGAGCGCTCCGGCGGGCTTCGTCGCGCGTGTCGTCCAGCCGTGCCTTCCCTTCACCTGGACCTGATAGCTGGCCGCACGTGCAGCCGCCGTCCACGACACCCGGGCGCCCCGCCGCACTGCCTTGGCGACGACACCCCCAGGGGCGTCAGGGGCGAGCAGCGGTTGCGTCGTCGTCGAGGTGCTGGGGCTCGCAGCGGGCGAGGTCGTCGTACCCGTGGGATCGGGTGCGCTGGTGTCGTCCGTCGGCGTGGTCGTCGCATCGGAGGTCAGCGGGATCGCGATGGTCCCCTTGTCCGACACGATCGTCAGGGTGCCGCTGGTCGGTCCGTTGGCGGTGCTGGCAACCCGGATGAGGCACGAGGACTGCGTCGTGGCATCGATGCCGGCCTGCACCCCGAGCGCACCGAGCGAGCAGTCGTCGCCGACCACGGTGAAGCCAGCGGTGACGGAGACGTCCCGGACGGTGACCAGTCCCTGCCGGACATTGGAGAGGTACGCCGTCGCCTCGCCCTGGGCACCGAGATCAAGGGTCTGCGGGAAGTTGATCCAGTCACTCACGGGATCCGGCCCACCGAGGCCGGCTGGATGCACGGAGACGGCACCGATGCCACAGGCAGTACGCCGACGCTCGAGCTGGTCCGTCGGCGAGCAGCCGGCGGGATCACCCGGGTAGTCGGCCGGATTCCAGCCGGGATCGACCCACGGCTCGAACTCCGACAGATGGTCGACCGGGGCGATCGCACTGACCATCCCGCTGGTGACGGTCTGGCTCCCCGCAGTGGTGGACAGTCCGTAGCAACTCGGTCCAACGGCGTTGTGTCCGGCACCGCCCGTCGGCGACATCCCGGCATAGGCGTAGGCGCAGTCGACGCCGTTGCCGGCGATCAACGTGTTCATCACATTGGCCTGGTCGTCATTGGTCGACGGCCAACGCCCCAGACCGACCTCATTGCCGGTCAGCGTGACGTTGCGCAACGTCGGAGCAGTCTGGGCGAAGGAGCCGGTCGCGGCATCGAGGAATCCGATCCCCGCACCCGAGCCAGGGGCCACCGTGTCGGCGATCAACGTGTCCTGCACCCAGGTCGATCGCCCGGCCACGGTCTGCACCCCCACGTCCAGGTTGTCGACGAACGCGCTGTGGGCGACCTGTCCGCCGTTGATCCGCAGGCCGGTGTGGGCGTGCCGGACGACCACGTCGCGCAGATAGGCGTTCTGCAGGTCCAGGTCGATGCCGTACGCCGCAGCGTCCGTCGTTCCCGGGGTGAAGTCGGCCGCACTCGATCCGTCGACCGACAGGTTCTGCAGGAACACGAACCCGCTGGCCCCATGGCCGAAGTTGTCGACGATGACCGCGTTGCCGGGCGGGGTGGCGCAGTGGTCGGTCGCGTAGGAGGCGAACGTCACGTCCTCGACCAGCGAGTGGGTGCGGACTGCGACGCCGCCGAAGTCGAAGGCCGCCAGCGGCGTCCCCTGGAGATAGAGCCGGCCGTAGGTGTTCGGGAGCGCGACCGGGCAGTAGAGACCGGGCCGCAACAGGATCAGGTCGTCCGGGATCCCGTTGCTGACTGCCGCGTCCAGGGCTGCTGCGAGCGAGAGGCAGCTTGCCGGCGGGTGCATCGGCGCCTGCGCGACTCCGCCATAGGAGTCGGGACACACCGACATCACGGCCCGCCCGTTGTTGCCCGGTGACGTCGGCTCGCTCGCCCAGGCCACCACGCCTGCCACCGCGGTGACGGCCACCAGGACACCGAGGACGGCGAGCACGGCGGTCACCGACCGTCCGGATCGCTTCGAACGGAAACGGGGCGTAGTCGGGGGCGCGGTCGGTCGGCTGGTCCTCACCCTCCGACGCTAGGGACGCGCGGCGGCAGAGACATCGGGGTGCCACCCTGAACTTTCGGGGCGGCTGATCGCGGCCCGGGTCAGGCCGGATCGACGGCGACATCCTCGGCGATCATCCACCGGTCGCGCACCCGGAAGGCCGGGATCGTCTGCCGCTTCGCCCGATTCGTCACGGCATTTCCGGGTACGCCGTGCTGGCGGGCCCAGTCCGCGAGGGAGATCACGCGACGACCGGTGACCAGAGCGATGCGCTTGTGCATCGACTCCATGAGCAGCAGCACGAGGAGTCGCGTCATGCCGTCATGCGTATCGGTCCTGGCATAGCGGTCGAGCAACGGGTAGTAGTCCTTCTCCCTCCCCCGCGCCCGAATGATCACCGGAGGCAGGCCGAGGTCGAGCAACGGCTTGTTGATCAGCACCCGCCCGATCCGGCCGTTGCCGTCGACGAAGGGATGGACCACCTCGAACTCGCAGTGGAAGCGGGCGACCGCATCGACCGCATCGACCGGTGAGGTCGGCTTGGTGGCTCCGTACACCTCAAGCGCCTCGGTGACGAGCGAGGGCACGAACTCCGGATTGGCGCCGAGATGCGAGCCGACCCGCACCCACTCCCCCGCACGACGGAACCGGCCAGCGACGTCATCGCGGATGCCGTTCAACAGCATCCGATGCCACCGCAGGATCAGGTCGACCGTGAGCGGGTCGCCACCTCTCAGCAGATCCTCGGTGACCGCGGCCAGGTTCTTCGCTTCGTACACCTCGCGAAGCTCAGGTCGCCCCGACGGCAACTGGCCGGCGAGGATGCGCTCGGTGTCATCGAGGGTGAGTGTCGAGTTCTCGATGGCGTTCGACTGCTGCACCGACTCGGCCAGCTCGGCGAGCGCGATCTCGACCATCGCCGCAGGTTCCTGAGTTGCGATCTCTCCATAGCGGGCGGCCAGCTCGGCCAGCCGCGCACGGGTCACGCTGTTGATCATCGGCCTGCCTCCCGGATCAACTTACCGTGAATCAAGCGCAATTTCTCCGCCGATTCACGCAGCAGAACCCAAAGCAGACTTGCACTACAATCGAACATGTGATCTAATGATGACAGGCCGGCGCACTCGGGAGGTGACGGGCCATGTCGATCGACACCATCACCACACATCCCGTTCTGGGGTGCGCAGAAGCCGTGCGTACGGCGTTGAGCTCGGTGGCGCAGGTCGAGCCGATGTTCATGTCGGTGGCTGACAAGGAAGCTGCTCTGGTCGCGTTGGCGCGGGCCGAGTCGCAGGTCGCGGAGCTCAAGCTCCGGGTCCTTGCCGCTGCCGATGATGT